>NZ_AOMD01000006.1 GCF_000336915.1 Halococcus saccharolyticus DSM 5350
GCCAGCCCGCTCAGAGATGTGTATAAGAGACAGGATCAGCGCTCGCGACGAGTTCACAGAAAGTGGTCGAGAAGGCCAAGAAGATCGCGGCCCACCACCTCGAAGCGGGCGAGGAAGACGTGGAGTTCGCAAACGGCGAGTTCAGCGTGACGGGCGCACCGGAACGCTCGATGCACATTCAGGACGTCGCCCAGCAGTCCTACCTCGCCCACGATATGCCCGAGGGGATCGAGCCGGGACTGGAGGAAACCTCCTTCTACGACCCCGATAACTTCGTGTTCCCCTTTGGTACTCACATCGCGGTCGTGGAGGTCGACCCCGACTCCGGCGAGATCGAGTTCGAGAACTACGTGGCCGTCGACGACGTCGGCCCCCAGATCAACCCGAAGATCGTCGAAGGCCAGGTCCACGGCGGCGTCGCCCAGGGGATCGGCCAGGCGCTCTACGAGGGTGCCGAATACGACGACAACGCACAGCTGGTGACGGGCTCGATGCAGGACTACACGGTGCCGAAGGCCGAGCACATCCCCGAGATGGAGACCGACTCGACGGTGACGCCGAGTCCACACAACCCGCTCGGCGTGAAGGGCGTCGGCGAGGCGGGGACTATCGCGGCCCCGCAGGCCGTCGTGAACGCAGTGACGGACGCACTCCAGCCATTCGGCGTCGACCACATCGACATGCCGCTCACCAGCGAAGCGGTCTGGCGGGCGGTGAACGACCCAACTGCGACCGACGAGGACGGAGCTGGCGGCGAGGCGGTCGCGGACGGTGGAGATGAGGCCGCGAGCGACGACGCAGCGGCCGGCGGGGGTGACGACTGATGTACCCCGACGAGTTCGACTACTACGAGGCGGATAGCGTCGGGGAGGCGCTCGATCTTCTCGATGAACATTCCGATGCGGAGACCGAGCTGCTCGCCGGCGGCCACAGCCTGCTGCCGGCGATGAAAACAGGATTATCGAGCCCTGACGTCCTGATCGATATCAGCGGTATCGACGCGATGCACGGCATCGAGGTCGATGGGGACACCCTCTCGATCGGTGCGATGACCCGATACAGCGATCTCACGGAGTCCGACGCGGTGGCCGAGCACGCGCCAGCGCTGGCGGAGGCCGTCCGCCAAGTCGGCGACGTGCAGGTCCGCAATCGGGGAACGATCGGCGGAAATCTCGCCCACGCCGACCCGGCCGCCGATCTCCCGGGTGCGGCGATCGCCTCCGACGCGACCCTCGTGGTCGAGGGTACGGACGGCGAGCGCTCGATCCCGGCGGACGATTTCTTCTTCGGGATGTACGCCACCGACATCGGTCCCGACGAACTCCTCACCCGAGTGGAGATCCCGTCGGCTGACGGCGGGGTCGGCGCGTACGCGAAGAAACCGAGTCCTTCGTCGGGCTACGCGATGGTCGGTGTCGCCGCGCTGCTCGACACCGATGGCGGGACCGTCGAATCCGTCCGCGTCGGCGCGAACGGCGTGATGGACCACGGGGTACGACTCGGGCCCGTCGAGGACGCCCTCGCGGGTGGGTCGCTCGACGCCGAAACGATCGCGACGGCCGCGAGTCACGCCGGCGACGATCTCGACGAAGACATGATGATGTCGGATCTCCAGGCGTCGAACGAGTTCCGCGCTCAACTCCTCAAGGTGTACACCGAGCGGGCGCTGACCGCGGCGATGGATCGCACCGGCGGATCCGCGGCGGCCGACTGACACCCGCGGTCGATCTCTCCCGTCGCTTCTCGCTGCCTGACGACAGAATCGAGAACCATCAGTCGTCGGAGCCGTGCATGGCACGGGCGAGTGCGGCCCCGCCGACGCCGACGAGGCCCGCAAGGACGCCGAAGCCAGGCCCCTCACTGGTCGTGGTTTCAGTGGCCTCCGGCGTCGCTGTCGGATCCCCGGCTCCGAGCCGCGCAACCGCTTCGGGATCGAACTGCTCGATTTCGAGTCCGATGACGTCTCCCGAGCACTCGTGAGTCCGATTGATGATACCGACCGATCCGACGTCGATCGTCGCCTCGCGGCTACCGTTGGTGTGGATGACCGTGTCCGCCGATCGGGGGCTCTCTCTGAGGCGGTCGACGAGCATCCCCGTGTACCGGTTCGAGCTGTCGGGTGACCACGAGGCGAACTCGCAGTTTCCGACCGCCTCGGCCGTCGTCGACTCGGCTTCGAGGTGGTTGAACAGGAGTATCTGCCCGGTGTAGTTCCCCGCGAAGCCCTGCTGTGTCGGGATCACCACCCGGATCGTCCGTCGGACACGCGCCGATCCGTTCGCGGTCGATCCGTTCGTCCCCGTGTCGTTCGAGCTCGTTCCGTTCGACTGGGCTCGTGCCTGCTGTGCGAAACCACCGACACCAGCGATACCGCCGATCTGTGCGAGCATCGTTCGGCGTGTTCGCGCCATTCTCGTCGTCGCTTTTGGCTGGTCGGGGTTACGTTTCGGGCCTGCATTCGCGGGCCGAGCCACCGCGAGGTGGGTCGAGCCGGCTGCTAGCGACGAACTGGTTATACGTCTCGACCCCTTGTGATAGGTGAGAACGCGTGTCACTATCGACAACCGACACGAGTCGACGTGGAGCCGCCCCCTCCCATCCAAGTCGGTTTCGGGAGTCGAAGTTACGAACGGACCGCTGTCGATCGACGACGCCACATCGGGGGGCGAGATGACCGCCGATCGCACCGCCACGTTCGCCGACGCGACCGAGGCGGACATCCGGGCAGCCTTCGACGCGGAGAACTACGTCGCGGGCGACGAGATCAGTACGACAGTGTCGCTCGCGCTCCGACTCGGCAAACCGCTGCTCGTCGAGGGTGAGCCGGGTGCGGGGAAGACCGAACTCGCCAAGGTGCTGGCCGGCGGGTTCGACGCCGATCTGATTCGACTCCAGTGTTACGAAGGACTGACCGCAGAGAGCGCGCTCTACGAGTGGAACTACACCAAACAGCTGCTCGCCGTTCAGGCCGCCAGCGGCCCTGGATCGGGAGCGCTGGGTACTGGTGACAGGACCGAGAACGACCCGGAACGAGCGGGCGATTCAGTATTTGCCGAGGAGTACCTCCTCGAACGGCCGCTGTTGCGCGCGCTGCGTGACGACGGACCACGAGTGCTCCTGATCGACGAGGTCGATCGAGCCGACGAGGCGTTCGAGGCGCTTCTGCTCGAAGTCCTCTCGGACTTTCAGGTGACCGTTCCCGAACTCGGCACCGTGCAGGCGACGACGCCACCAGTCGTTGTCATCACCTCGAACCGAACCCGTGGCCTCTCGGACGCGCTCAAGCGCCGGTGTCTCTATCTCCACGTCTCGCCGCCATCCCTAGAAAAAGAGCGGGCGATCCTCGAACGCAAAGTCCCGGAACTCGACGGGAGGGTGGCCGCGGAACTGTGTGGGATGGCGAGTCGACTCCGTGAGGAACCACTGCTCAAGCCGCCCGGTGCGGCAGAGACGATCGACTGGGCCAGAGCGGTCGCTGCGCTCCGTCACGACGGTGTGGACGGATCGATCGACCGTGACGAGATCAGGAACACGCTCGGCTGCCTCCTGAAGGAAGTCGAGGACATCGAGCGCGTCGACGACGATCTGCTCGTAACGCTGCTTGACGCCGCCGAAACGGCCCGTGCGGAGGCCGACTGATGGCCGACGAACCGAGGGACGACGAGTTCGGCATCCCGGGCGACGGCCCCGCGACCGAGAGGATCGGCCCCTTCGAAGCGAACGGGTCCGGGGTTCCGGACTTCGTCGCCGCGCGCGACCACGTTCGCGACGAACTCGTCCGATTCGTGCGCGCGCTCCGGCGGGCAGGTGCGGACGTGCCAGCGAACGCCGCGACGACCGCCGCTCGGGCGCTGGTCGTCGTCGGGTTCGACGACCGCGACCGCGTGCGGACCGCGCTTCAAGCGTGTCTCGTCACCGATCGCGCCGATCGGACGACGTTCGACGATCTGTTCGACGAGTTCTGGCGACGACTGACCGCGGGCCTGGATTCGGGTGGGCCGGCGGAACGGGCCGACGACGGCCCCGACGGTGGGTTCGCGCCGCTCGACGCCTCACCGGCGTCGGAAAACGCCGAGGAGACCGAAGTTAGCGCGGAGGAAAACGACGAAACCGAGGACACGGGCAGTGGTCGGGAACGCTGGGATCACGGCGCGGTCGTGGGCCGCGGCGAGAACGCAGCCGACAACGAGGAGGCAACGACAGCGAGCTACAGTCCGAGCGGCCGGCGAACTTCGGTATCCGTTCCCGGTATTGCGAACGCGAAACTCGACGAGACGTTCCGTGAACTGACGGGCGCGCTCGCCGAACTGGCGGGGCGACGGTGGGGGCGTGGCGACGACACGCCCGACGTCCGACGCGCGCTCCGGGCCAGCGTCGGTACCGGTGGGACGGTCGTCGACGTGCCCGAGCGCGAGCGCCGCCGGACCGCGGTCCAGGCGTGTCTGCTGGTCGACGTGAGCCGGTCGGTGCTCGACGTACTCGATCGTTCGTTCCTGATCGGATTTCTCCGACGAGCCACGGCGGAGTGGCGCGACGTGCGCGTGTTCTTCTTCGACGAAGACCTTCGGGAAGTCACCGAGTCGTTCGACGCGCGGAGTTCGCAAGCGGCGCTCGACGCACTCGACCGCGGGGAGGCAGAGTGGGGCGGTGGGACCAAAATCGGTGAATCGCTCGCACAGCTCCGCACGAGTTCTCCCGAGGCCGTCTCGCGCGAGTCGGCGGTGTTCGTGCTCAGCGACGGGCTCGAAATGGACGATGTTGACACGCTAGAACGCGAGGCAGCGCAGCTCTCGCGTCGTGCAGGCGCGGTGTTCTGGCTGAACCCGCTCGCGGCCTCTCGAGAGTACGAGCCGACCGCCCGCGGGATGGCCGCCGCACTGCCGTACGTCGACGGGCTGTTCGCGTTCGCCGGTCCCGACGACCTCGCCGAGATCGCGCGCCAGCTCGATCGCCGGGGACAACACGGACGAATCGGCTACGAGTACGATCCCCGACGCACCGAATCGAACCAACACTCGACGATACACCCCACATCATGACCGACACGAACTGGAGCGTTCCCGAGACCGAAGTCCTGTCGGCCGTCGGCGACGCGCTCAACGCCGGCCGCGAGGCCGTCATCGCGACGGTCATCGACGTCGAGGGCAGCGCCTACCGACGGCCCGGCGCGAAGATGGTGATCGAGGCGGACGAGAGCGCGGGCTCCGTGACCGCCGGCTGTCTCGAAGACGAGGTTCGGTCGATCGCCGCCGACGTCCGTGCGGTCGGCGAGCCACGGGTCGAGACGTTCGATCTCACGGGCGACGACGGGACGTGGGGCCTCGGGATGGGCTGTAACGGGATCATCACGATCCTCCTCGAACCAGTCGACGAGAGTTATCGTCCGATCGTCGAGCGCGTCGCCGAGGGCGGCGACGTGGGAGTAGCGACGGTCGTCGATGGCGACCGGCCGCGCGGCGAGCGCGGGTACTACACCCCAAAAGACGGGTTCGCTGGCGATCTTCCCGACTGGCTGCGTGCCGAACTCACGGATCCGACCGCGGGGCTGCTCGATCGGGGCGAGGCCGACACGCTACGGATCGATCGCGACGAGAGGAGCGTCGAAGTGTTCGTCGACGGGATCGAGGCTCCGCCACATCTCGTGGTGTTCGGATCGGGGCCCGACGTCGGCCCGGTGGTCGACCTCGCGAAACGGGCGGAGTTCCGGGTGACGGTGGTGGGATTCCGCGGTGCGCAGGCGACGAGCGAGGCGTTCCCGGCCGCCGACGAAGTGGTCGCGATTTCACCGGCGAACATCGAGGACGAAGTCGATTTCGACGCCGACACCCACGCAGTCGTGATGACGCACAACTTCGTCGACGATCGGCTCGTACTCGAAGCGCTGCTCGACACGCCGATTCCGTATATCGGACTCATGGGACCCGAAGAGCGATTCGAGGAACTGCTCGACGCGTTCGCCGACGACGGCGTTACGCTACCGGAGAACGCGCTTGATCGGATCTACACCCCGATCGGTCTCGATCTCGGCGGTGACTCGCCCTATCGGATCGCTTATAGTATCGTCGCCGAACTCCTCGCGGTCGCGAACGACCGGACGCCTCAGCATCTCTCCAATCGGGAAGGACCGATCCACGACCGGGTCGATTCCAGAACGGTAGACAACGTGGCTCCCGAGTGATCGATCCGACGATCGGTCCGTGGACGATCAGGCCTCGGTGGAGTCGCAAACACTGTTAGGCCCCCCATCGGAAGGCGTACATGGCTGTCTCCAGCGCTCCTGGCAAAGTCTATCTCTTCGGCGAGCACGCGGTGGTCTACGGCGAACCCGCGGTGCCGTGTGCGATCGAGCGCCGGGCGACGGTCGAAGTCGCCACACGCTCGGACGGACGACTCCGGGTCGACGCCGGCGATCTCACCCTCGACGGGTTCACCGTCGAGTACGGCGGCGACGGCGCGCCCGATGTCGACGTGCCCGAATCGCTCGTCGAGGCGGCGACGGGCTACGTCGACGGCGCGGTCGAACAGGCCCGCGAAGCGGCCGACGCACCCGAGATCGGCTTCGACGTCGCCATCGAAAGCGCGATCCCGCTCGGAGCCGGATTGGGATCGTCCGCAGCGGTGGCCGTTGCCGGAATCGACGCCGCAACCCGAGAGCTCGGCGTCGAGCTCCCTCCCGAGGAGCTCGCCGAGCGAGCCTACCGGGTCGAACACGGGGTCCAGGACGGGGAGGCCTCGCGCGCGGACACGTTCTGCTCGGCGATGGGCGGCGCAGTCCGGGTCGAGGGCGAAGACTGCCGGCGGCTCGACGCTCCATCGCTCCCGTTCGTGATCGGGTACGACGGCGGTGCGGGCGACACCGGCGCACTCGTCGCTGGCGTCCGCGAACTCCGCGAGGAGTATGACTTCGCCGCCGACACCGTGAGTGCGATCGGCGACCTCGTCCGCCAGGGCGAGCGCGCACTCGACGAAAACGATCTCGACGAACTCGGTCGACTGATGGACATGAACCACGGGCTCCTGAGCGCGCTCGGCGTCTCCGCGCGCTCGCTCGACGCGATGGTGTGGGCCGCCCGCGAGGCGGGTTCGCGCGGCGCGAAACTCACCGGCGCAGGTGGGGGTGGCTGTGTCGTCGCGCTCGACGAGACCGAGGCCACCCGGACCGCGCTCCACTACACGCCTGGCTGTGAGGAGGCGTTTCGGGCGGAGCTCGACACCGACGGCGTGCGCCAGGAGGGCGGATGACGACCTCGTTGCGAGTGGAACGAACAAACGGCAGGGAAGGGAGCGAAGCCGCATGACCACCGTCCTCAAGCTCGGGGGAAGCGTCATCACCGACAAATCGAGTCCCGAAACGCTCGACGAGACAAACCTCGATCGTGCCGTCGATGTGGTGGCAAATCACGACGAGCCCCTCGTTCTCGTCCACGGCGGCGGGAGCTTCGGTCATCACCACGCGAGCCAGCACGGTCTCAGCGACACGGTGGGGAGCCACGATCCGGCGGCGGCGCTCGCGGTCCACGACGCAATGGGAGAGTTGAACGATGCCGTCGTGGATGCGCTCAACGAACGCGGTGTCCCCGCGCTCCCGATCCACCCGCTCTCGGCCGGCGCGCGCGACGATGCGGGAGACCTCTCGCTCGCGACCGGTAGCGTCGAGACGCTGCTCGCAGAAGGGTTCATGCCCGTGGTTCAGGCCGACGTGATCGCCCACGCGAGCCGTGGCGTGACGATCGTGAGCGGCGACGAACTCGTGGCCGTGCTCGCCGAATGCGTCGACGCCGACCGAGTCGGGCTGTGCTCGGCAGTACCAGGTGTGTTCGACGCCGACGGCGACGTGATCGATCGAATCGAGTCGTTCGATGCGGTCGCCGACGCGCTGGGCGGCAGCGACGCGACCGACGTGACGGGCGGAATGAGTACGAAGGTCCGGACGCTGCTCGACATGGATGCGCCGGCGTGGGTGTTCGGGATCGACGGACTCGAAGGGTTCTTGGACGAGGAATCGCCGGGAACCCGGGTCGGATAGCCCACCGATGACGACGATCGTTCGACGATCCACGCCGAGCCACGCAGTTTTTAAGACCCCTGGCCCGTAAGCACAGGTATCCGAGAGACCGCCCCGGGTGCGGTCGGGGCGGCCGGGCGGGTCATACGACCTCGCCAGCCGGCATTCGAGCGTGTCCGCGGGCGGCTCGGGAGTGACAACTATGGAAATCGATATTGCAACGATCGGCGGCTACGAAGAAGTCGGCCGACAGATGACGGCCGTGCGGGCGGGCGACGACATCGTGGTGTTCGACATGGGCCTCAACCTCTCGAAGGTCCTGATCCACGACAACGTCGAAACCGAACGGATGCACAGTCTCGACCTGATCGACATGGGCGCGATCCCCGACGACCGGGTGATGAGCGACCTCGACGGCGAGGTTCAGGCGATCGTGCCGACCCACGGTCACCTCGATCACATTGGGGCCATCTCGAAGCTCGCCCATCGCTACGACGCGCCGGTGGTGGCGACGCCGTTCACGATCGAGTTGATCAAACAGCAGATCGAGAGCGAGGAGAAGTTCGGGGTCGGCAACGACCTCGTGAAGATGGACCCCGGCGAGTCGATGGAGATCGGCAACGGGCTCGATCTGGAGTTCGTGAACGTCACCCACTCGATCATCGACGCGATCAACCCCGTGCTCCACACGCCCGAGGGCTCGATCATCTACGGCCTCGACAAGCGGATGGACCACACGCCAGTGATCGGCGACCCGATCGACATGGACCGCTTCGCCGAGATCGCCCGCGAGGGCGAGGGCGTGCTGTGTTACATCGAGGACTGTACGAACGCCGGCCGCAAAGGTCGGACGCCGAGCGAGCAGCACGCGCGCAATCACGTCAAGGACGTGCTCTACAGCATGGAGGATTACGACGGCGGGATCGTCGCCACCACCTTCTCCAGCCAGATCGCACGCGTGACGAGCCTCGTGGAGTTCGCGAAGGACATCGGCCGTCAACCCGTCCTGCTCGGCCGGTCGATGGAGAAGTACTCCGGAACCGCCGAACGTCTCGACTTCGTCGACTTCCCCGACGACCTCGGGATGTTCGGGCATCGCCAGTCGGTCGATCGAACGTTCAAGCGGATCATGAACGACGGCAAGGAGAACTTCCTGCCGATCGTGACGGGTCATCAGGGCGAGCCGCGTGCGATGCTCACCCGGATGGGCCGCGGCGAGACGCCATATCAGCTCGACGAGGGCGACAAGGTCATCTTCAGCGCCCGGGTCATCCCCGAGCCCACCAACGAGGGCCAGCGCTACCAGTCCGAGCAACTCCTCGGGATGCAGGGCGCGCGGATCTACGACGACGTCCACGTGTCGGGCCACCTGTCCCAGGAGGGCCACTACGAGATGCTTCAGACGCTCCAGCCCCACCACGTGGTTCCGGCGCACAACGATCTCGAACACCTCGCGCGCTACATCGACCTCGCCGAGGACCAGGGCTACGAGCTGGGGCGTGACATCCACGCCTCGCGCAACGGCAACGTCATCTCGCTGGTCGAATGAGCGACGAGGGGGCGGTGCTCGACGCGATCGCAGCCCGGCGCGAGCTGATCGACGACGCGCTCGTCGAGCGCCTGCCGATCCAAGAGCCAGAACGCCTCTATCACGCCTCGCGTCACCTCATCGACGCCGGCGGCAAGCGGCTCCGCCCCGCAGTCACCCTGCTCGTCGCCGAGGCACTCACCGGGATCGAGCCGCCGAACGCGGACTACCGCACGGTCCCGACGCTCGATAGTATCGATGCCGGAAGCGTCGGCGCTGCGGCGGGCGTCGGCACTGGCGATGACGTCGACGGCACGACGATCGACGTGATGGCTGCAGCGACCAGCATCGAGACGATCCAGTCGTTCACGCTGATCCACGACGACATCATGGACGCGGACGACCTCCGACGGGGCGTGCCAGCCGTCCATCGGGCGTACGACCCCGAAACCGCGATCCTCGCCGGCGATACACTCTACGCGAAGGCGTTCGAATTCATGCTCGATGCGGGCGCACCGCCGGCACGCACCGTCGAGGCGCTCTCCGAGCTCGCTCGAACCTGTACGCTGATCTGCGAAGGCCAATCACTCGATGTCGCCTTCGAAAGCCGCGACGACGTGACGACCGACGAGTACATCCACATGGTCGAGCAGAAAACGGCAGTGCTCTACGCGGCGGCCGCACGGGCTCCCGCCGTCCTGCTCGGAGCCGACGACGCGACCGCCGACGCGCTCTGCCAGTACGGCCTCGACGTCGGCCGCGCATTCCAGATCCGCGACGATGTCCTCGATCTCACGGTGCCGAGCGAAGAACTCGGCAAACAGCGCGGCAGCGATCTCGTGGAAGGAAAGCGGACCGCCGTCACGCTCCACGCGCGCGAGCAGGGTGTCGACGTCGAGGGGTTGATCGACGTCGACGACCCCGAAGCGGTGGACGAGGCTGCGATCGACGCGGCCGTGGCACGGCTCGACGACGCCGGCAGCATCGAGTACGCGCGGACGCTCTCGCGCGATCTCGTCGATCGCGGGAAAGAACGGCTCGATGTCCTGCCCGACTCGACCGCCCGCGATCACCTTCGCGATCTGGCCGAGTACCTCATCGAACGCGGGTACTGATCAAAAAGCAGCGATGGGGCGAGGCTGCCCCCATCGAACGTCCGCGATTACTCTTCTATCGCGCTGCCCGCTCGCACGATCTGCTCCTCGCCGAACGCCGGACCGATGAACTGAACCCCTACTGGGAGTCCGTCGGCAGTTCCGGCGGGCACCGAGATCGCGGGCAGATCGGCGAGGTTCACCGGGACGGTGTTCGCATCCATCAGGTAGAGCTGGAGCGGATCGTCGAGGCTCTCGCCGAGTTTCGGTGGGAGGACGGGCATCGTCGGACTCGCGAGCACGTCCGCATCGGCGAGCGCGCCATCGAAGTCCTGTTTGATCCACGCGCGGGCGTCCTGTGCCTTCTTGTAGTATTTGTCGTGATACCCAGCCGAGAGGGCGTACGTGCCGAGGAGGATCCGGCGCTTGACTTCCGGTCCGAAGCCAGCCTCGCGCGATCGCGCGAACGCGTCGTTCCAGTCGCCGTCGAATCCGCCGGATTCACCATACCGAACGCCGTCGAATCGGGCGAGATTCGAGGAGGCTTCCGACATCGCGATGACGTAGTACGCCTGCACGGCGTGGGCGAGCGAGTCGAGTTCGACCTCGCGGATCTCGGCTCCCTTGGCTGCGAGGTCGTCGATGGAGTTCTCGAAGGCCGACTGCACCCGGTCGTCGGCTCCCTCGACGAGATCGGTGAGGACGCCGACGGTCATCCCCTCGACATCGCCGTCGGTGGCGGTCGCGTAGTTCGTATCGTCACCCTGAGAGCGCGTCGTCGCGTCGCGTTCGTCCGCTCCCGCGATGACGTCGAGGAATTCGGCGGCCTCTTCTACTGTCGGCGCGAGCGGCCCGATCTGTTCGAGGCTGTTGGCGTAGGCCACGAGCCCGTACCGCGAGACGAGACCGTAGGTCGGTTTGAGCCCGACGACGCCGCAGAACGCGGCAGGACACCGAACCGAGCCCCCGGTATCGGAGCCAAGTGCGAGGTCTGCCTCGCCCGCGGCGACCGCCGCCGCGCTCCCGCCCGACGACCCTCCTGGAACCCGCTCGTCGTCGACGGGGTTCGTCGTTGGCCCGAAGTGGGAGGTTTCGGTGGTGGTGCCCATCCCGAACTCGTCCATGTTGGTCTTCCCCTCGATCGTCGCGCCCGCCTCCTTCAGCCGTTCGACCACGGTGGCGTCGTACGGCGGGACGTACTCTGCAAGCATCGCCGAGCCGCAGGTGGTCCGGACGCCCTCGGTCGAAATGTTGTCCTTTACCGCAACTGTCCGACCGGCGAGCGGTCCCGACGATGCAGCCTCGATCAGCTCGTGAGTGATGAACGCGTCGTGGCTCATCCGACCGGTGGCCCCTCGAAGTAGCCGTCCTCGGTGTCCGGTGCGTTCCGCAGTGCCTCGTCTTGGGTGAGTCCGGCGCGCACCTCGTCCGTCCGAAGAACGTTCGCGAGGTCGGGGTCGGATTCGACCTCGGGGACCTCGTCGAGCGTCTCGAAGTAGTCGAGGACCTCGGCGAACTGCGCGGCGAACGCCTCGACCTCGTCCTCGGCGAGATCGACCCGCGCGAGGCCAGCGACGTGGCGGACCGCGGCCGGGTCGACGCTCCCGTTGCTCATATCCACACGGGAACTGCGCCGGCACTAAGGGTTTCGATAGCGCCGGTCGGCATTCGGTGAAGGCTCCGATGCCCCCTCTGGGTAGCCGGTCTGCCGAACACGGTACCAACTGCCCGGAAAGCCAGGGTTCGGTGATCGTCCAAGCCAGCGACGAGCGGACGAGAAAAAACCTCGAAACCGGCGGAGGATTTATATTGCTCGGTCCCAAACACAAAAGCACTTCGAACGTTCTGTAGTGTCGTCGAGCACACCATTCGAGCATCCAGCATCATGGCCGATACGCGCGAACGCACACGAGAGACCGAGGAGGAGAGCGACGCCGAAACCGAACACGAAAGGGAGGCAGATCGGGAACAAGAACACGAGGAAGAGGCTCCCGAGGACGAGTTGATCTGTCCGGAGTGTGGCGGCCGACTGGTCAGCGACACCGAGCACGGCGAGACGGTGTGTACCGACTGCGGACTGGTGGTTGAGGCCGACGAGATCGATCGTGGCCCCGAGTG
>NZ_AOMD01000007.1 GCF_000336915.1 Halococcus saccharolyticus DSM 5350
ACGCCGGGCATCTCACTGGGTAAATCCACCGCAACGCGGTAGGATTTGCCCAGTTCGATGTGGAGTGCATGCAGCGTGAGCATCGCCCATTTGGCGTACCCGCAGACCCCGAAGGGGGTGGCGGGTTCGTCCGGGTTAGCGACAACTGATTTAGCCTTAGCGACCGCAACACGCGTGAAGAGACAGATTTCGGATGTCAAACCAATCTGTCTCTTCGCTTTCCACGGCACTGCTAGATTGAACTCTCCTGTTCGAGTGCTTCGATCGGCGGTTGATTCTCCAACGCTTGGTGGCTCCGGAGATGATTGTAGTAGGCGGTGTAGGAAGTCAGCTCAGCGCAAGCGCTGGCTGACTGCCCTTCCATGCTTCGTAGAATCGGCCGACGCGCATGGTCGGTAGTTCCCAATCGAGTTGAGAGGCGGAGCTAAAGCGCCGATCTGATTGGAGAAGGTGTCTGGTTGAGTGAATGTGTTAGAGTTGCCTCAACCAGACGGCTTCCTTTCGGCGTGGGACGTCAAAGGTGTAGCGGCGGATGTGATCGGAGAGCTTCCCCTGCCAGGGATCGAGGGCTGAGTGGTCTGCGCAACAATTGAACCCTTCCAGGATACGCGTGAGAAGTACTGTTGAATCGGTAGACGGAACTGGAATGAGGAGGGAGCGGTGCCTCACCCAGTTCAGGTGTTCAAAACTTACGCAGATCACTCCACCCCTCGATCCTGGCGACATCTGGTCCACCGTTATCCTTGCCAGCGTCAATCAGACCTCTATCCGAGAGGTCTGCCCCGAAAACCACGAGGCTCCCTGCGACGACACCGTCTTTGACTGGCTCCACACTCTCGATCGGGGATGGCTCGAATTCGCCGCTAACCTTCTGTTCATGCAGTTGGCCTTGGCGATCCTCGACCGCTCGGGGTCGAGGATCGTCTCCATCGATTTCGTCGACAATCCCTATCATGGCGTTCATCTCGACGAGGAAGGCGAACTCTGCCGAATGAGTCCCAAAGACGGCACCACTACCTGCCACCGCTACTGCACCGCCTACCTCGTCTCGAACGGCAAACCGATCACGCTCGCGATGACGTACGTCCGCAGTGACGAGAAGCAGGCCGACGCGGTCGAGCGCGTCCTCGACCGCGTCGAAGCCTATACCTTCGAGATCGAGCTGTTGCTGGCTGATTCCGGCTTCTACAATGAACGCGTCATCCGCCGCTCACAAGAGATCGCCGCGACAGTCGTGCCGGTCGCCGAGAAAGGCGACCGGCTCGAAGAGAAGCTTGAGACGCACAAATCGTACATGACGACCTACCGGATGTACAAGGACAGCGAGCGGGAACTCCGCTTCCCGCTCGCGGTTTCAGTCTCGTATCAGAACGGCGATCGTGGCAAGCACGGAGAAGTGGTTCGAGGGTACGTGGCGTGCGATCTGGGCGATCGCACGCCCTCACAGGTCGAACACTGCTATCGCAAACGGTCGGCGATCGAATCCAGCTATCGGCTGTATCGGAGCGCACGAGCGGTAACGTCGACGCAAGACCCGATCGTGCGGTTTGCGTTCGTGGTGGTGAGCTTCCTGTTAGAGAACCTGTGGTTAGTGCTCCGATGGGCGGTCGTCGCCCGCCCACGTCGGGGCGGGCGCGACCTCCCTGAGGAGTTCACGTTCTCGGTGTTTTGCGACTGGATCCGACACGCACTGGAGGAGGAGCTGGAACGGCGGTGGAAGATCGAGATGAACGGAGTCGGCGTGCCGGATGCGTACACCTCGGCCGCGGGCTGAGGCAAGCCCGCGGCCTCGGGGGGTGCCCTTCGTGAGCATCAGCTGTCGGCTGGATTCGTGAGGAGTCGATGCTGGGCAGCGTTGAGTACGCAGCAGCGTTTCTGACCTCCAGTGAACCGGTCCACTTCGACGGTTACCTCGACAACTCACCGATTCAGAGGAGGTGGTGAGATTTCAGTTGGGAACTACCGAGAGTTCTTCGAGCATGGTTCCAACTGCCTCGAAGAACTCCGCTCAGTTCAACCTCAATCTAGCAGTGCCCTTTCTACGGCAATAACGCAGTCGTAGCCATCGCGTCTAGCGAAACTATAGAGACTAAAAACCTAATACACCTCGGCATTTCCACCATATAATATTTCATACACAAATAAAACAATTGATGTTTGGAGAGCGAGAGTTTCCTGGGCTACAACGAGTGATCTTCTACGAGTTGAAAGAAACTTTTAAGTTGTCAGCGCGGATCCGGTTTCGATATCAACATGAAGAGTCATGAATTACATTTTGATTATCCACCAGGGAGCGTTGTCAAAACCGATTGCCTCCGTGACGTGAATGCAGGTATATACCCCAGTTATTATACTGTTCTGGATGGGACTGTCCTTGCATCGACGTCAGTAACAGAAATAATATCTCATCTCGGGGATTTTTCGATAAACCCTGATTACAATGCGATGGAGTTTGCGAATGTCGGCAGCGATCATGACACAAGTTTATACAACCGCCTAAAGGCTATACTGCCTCCTCAGTTGAAAGGTGGGATTCCATCGAGCACCAAACTCCTCGCCAGAAAATGGACTGGATACGAAAAATCATGGTACGAAGGGCGTGGGACAATTGACGAACGAATTTATCGGTTGCGACCATTTGAAGAAATAAGCTCTATGGGCCGGAATATTAGCTTTGAACCTGATTTCTCACTTTCCTCGGACAGCAAACTTATCAAATTGACAGCCATACACCTAGAAAGTTATATAAACGAAATTGAAAGAAAATACCCAGAATATCATAATATCATATTAATGGGGGGGAAAGACAGTCAAATAATAGGGCTGGTTCCGAAAATCACGGATAGCTGGAGTGTTTTCAGCGCTGATCCGAATTTCCCGCTTGTTCAGAAATTCATCAAAGAAAATGATATTAAGGTTGAAAAATTATATCGATACGATGGGAAAAACAGGGAAGATAGGGCGACACTCACTCGTAAGATGATTTGTTCGGACTTGCGGGCTGATCCTCGACATATTCGGTGGCGCAGACGTTTGAGGGAAATTGCCGACTCATATGATTCAAAATGCATTTTTTGGTCTGGCACGGAAGCAGACACAATCTTTAGTCACTTCCCCTTATACCATAACCAAAACCGAGAAGAATATTTCTCGCGTCATTTCACAAGAGCAACTAATTTCCAGGGAACAACCCACCAGACCACAAAAAATTTCACCGGTTGCCCAATGATTTCTCCGTATCACTCCGAGCGGTTCTGGAGAACAGTCATGGAACACTACGATCCGGGTATGATTTCAAAGAACACGGACTTGCGTAAAAGATTGGGTGAGAGAGTAGCCGGGCAGTCGGTAAGTTGGCCAAAAGCGAACCCTGCTCCGGACCCATATAGATACGACTATTCAGTGAATGGTTATCAGATGTACGTTGACTATATCAAATCTATCGTTAACGACCCTCGACAAAGCGTGATTTCTAATCGGGAGCGTCAGCCGTCAGATTCAGCGTGATGCTTTGGAAGTTGAGTTTGACTAGGGGTTGTTTTGGTGAAGTATTTCTTCGACTAGTTTTCTGATTTCTTTTCTAAATCGGTCTCGTCCGAAGCGTTCTTCAATGTCATTTAATTGTCTCGAAAGTCCCGTCTGTAGTTTGGGATTCGAGAGTACCCGATCGATTTTCCCGACTGCCTCATCGGCCGTTTCGTAAAGTAGTTCTGCGCGTTCGTGGACGATTTCGCGTTGACCACCGCCGTTTGGAACGAATGGGATGGTACCACCCGCGGCCAGTTCTGCGACGGCCATCCCGAAGTGCTCATGATCTGTGCCGTGGATTCCGTATCGATGTGTTGAAACTAATTCAACCAGCTTGGTACGACTGATCTCTCCTTCTAACCTCACGAAGTCGTGGTCTCTAGCCACTGTCTTGATACGCTCCGCGTAACTGCTATCAAGTGAGGGACCAATAACATGAATGTGGGTATCGTGCCCCCGGTCACGCAATCGTTTGGTGATGTTAATACTTCGAAGGACGTTTTTATATGGGACTAATCGACCGATAGTGACAAAGCCATTTTCGCGTTCTGTCCACGGTGTATTCACAAACTCAGTCGTATCTACCGGTGGGTAAACTACTTCCGGCCGTGTCCCGTACGTTTCTTCCGTCACCCCTGCAGTCCATGCCGAGTTAGCCAAAAGACGACTACTACCAATCATTTTCATATCAAACCCTTCTATAAGCTTAGATATTTCGTCGTATATCCCCGAGGAAGAATCGGTATTTTCGTTCTTCGCCCATCGTCGGAAATGAGGCATATGAATATATTGAAGTGACCGACCTGAAAGGCTCAGTTCGTTATACGTACAAAAAATCAAATCGAACTCATCGGACCGCTGTGCTACCAAACGAGAAACTAACGCATTTTTCATCAAATGGAATCTTTTAGTACTTTTGTACAAGGCGGGTGTCATCCATCCGATTTGCTGTATCTCGATTTTCTGCTCGCTGACAGCTGTGTTGTAGTAACTATTCAACCCACTAATGTCAGGGTTTGTAAGAGATAGTAGTGTAACGTCGTAGTGGTCCTGCAGGGCTTCAAGCACGTTCATTCCGACTCCCTCCGCACCGCCTTTCTCCATCAGATTGTGATGCACGACGGCAATTCGCTTTGTATCAGTCATCTATTGCTCCCATATCTGCTCAATGATAGTGGATACTTCCTCTGTTCGGAACTCGTTTAGGACGTACAGTACGGAGACATAGAGAACGATGCCGAGCCCGGCTGTAGTGAAAGCTCGCACAAGAGTGTATGTGTCTGAAATATAGAGCATCACAGAGGGAGCGGCCATAGCGATACCACCGACGATTGTGTTCCGGATCGTGCGGGTCGGAAGTTGCCAACGGATGGACCATCTTGAGGCGATATAGGCGAAGATGGCGTATGAAGCAAAGCTAATTGACGTTGCGACCGCCGCGCCAAGATAGCCATATGTCTTGATGAGAAGAACGTTGAGTACGAGGTTTAATATCACCGCACCGCTGACACCCAGGACCATAACTTCAGTCCGTTCTTTTATTTCGAATCCAGTGTGTCCGAGTAGGGCTGCATTCCAGAGGAACATCCCGGGAGCCACAATGACGATGACAAGATATCCTTCTTGGTACTGTTCTGCCAAGAGAAGCGTGCTTAGCGGCCAACTCATTACTGCGGCGAAGATAGTTGCGGGGATTCCAATAATGAAGAAATATCGCGTGAAATCCGTCATAAGATCGCGGATTTTCCCAGTATTCTCGCCGTCCCATGTGTTCATCATCAGCGGCTGGGCTGCCTGCCCGATCGGTGTGAGCGCAAGGAACAACCCACGCTGGACGAGGGAATAGTTTGGTGCATATACACCAAGAGAACTGGTCCCACGGAAAAACTCGATGAGTACTCTGTCGGCGAACTGGAGTAGTGTCATACCGAGCAACCACCCGATCATCGGAAACCCATACCGGGCAAAACGAGTCAGCAATTCCGATTGCATATGTGGGGAAAATTTCAAAACCCCAGATTCACGCGCCATGAGAATGGAAATGAGAAACAAGGTGAGTGCGTGCCCCCACATCCAGCCGACGATGCTATCTAACACGAACACTGCGAGGACAACAGCAAACACGAGTTTCATCACCCCAAGCAACAGTTTGTATTTTGTGAACGAGTTGGACTGGAGTCGAATCCGAAACAGTACGTTGAGCGTCCGGAACGTACCCTGACCTAACACAAGCGCCGCCGCTGCGAAATAAAATTCCTGGTAATCACCTAGAAACTGATCGAAGAGCAGATATCCGGCGACCGTACCGATCACGACGACCAAGCCAGCGACAAGGAACACCGAGAGGACGTTTTCGACCAGTTCGCTGTCGTCGAGCTGCGGTTCGAAACGGGAGATCGACTGCTGGATCCAGCCGAATCCAAGTGTGCTAAGCAGTCCGACGAACGTCATCGCGAGCGCGTATCGGCCGTAGGCCACCGGTGGAAACACACGAGTGAATAACATCAAGGCAACCACTCCCAACAGCGAGGGAACGATCTGTGCTACCGAGTACAGCCCGAAGTCTTGGGTAAACTTCTGAAATATATCCTCTAATTTCCCCTCTCTCGACTGCTTCATTCGGTGTGACGTATTCAACATCGTCGTAACAATGTTCCGAACTCATTTTCGGAGATTCCTCATGACGAGGTGCTTCGGAGTGACGAACACTGTTGGTCGTTCTGTGGGTGAGTTCGTCGTGCCGATTCGAAATTCCACTTAGTACGGCGGCAAGTCTCGACCGACTAGCTGAGAAAGAGCCAGTCACTCGATTTCACTCATCAGTCGACGCTTGCGAGCACACTTAGTAAGACACGAAAGCTTGAAGCGAACACTCCTACAGAGACCCAACAATGAGTACTCGGAGCGTGGTGCTGATTACTGTCGACTCGTTGCGATCCGACCATGTTGGTTTCCTCTCCGATACAGTTGAAAACACGCCACAAATGGACGCACTGGCTAACGATGCAGCCCTCGCTACCGACGCCACAGCACCGAGTTCGCACACGCGTGCCTCCGTTCCTGCACTGCTAACGTCTCAGTATTCACATCGTTACTTTGCCAACTTTTTCCACGACATCGAAGCACCGACACTATCGACGTATCTTTCCGAGGCGGGGTACAACACGGCCGCCTTCCATTCAAATCCACTGATTTCACGCCATTTCGGCTATGACGAAGGGTTCGACGAGTTCTACGATGGGCTCCGGTTCGTCGAATCGACGCAGCTGCCCGAGACGGTCACTAGTATGTACTCGAAGTTGCTTCGACTGCTGAGCCGATTCCCTTACGAACCGGCAGAAAGTGTCACGAAGCGGGCCCGAAAGTGGCTTTCAGAGGCCCAGGAGCCGTTTTTCTTATGGGTGCACTATATGGATCCGCACGGCCCGTACGCACTCAACAGGCAGTTAGGATACCTCGATAAGTATCGCTCCGAGCGTCTCTGGCAGAAAGCAGTGACGTCTCCCGATGAAGTGAGTGATGCCGAGCGAGATCGGCTTAGAGCTGCATACCGGGACGAGGTCGGTCACACGGACAAGTATCTCGGAAAACTCATCGAGGCCGTTGACGGGATGAATGAGACGATATTGGCCTTGACCGGCGACCACGGCGAGGAATTCTACGAACATGGTCAGTACTCTCACCCTGCAGAGTTGTACGAAACCACAACGAACGTGCCACTAATTGTTGACGTTCCCGGTAGTGATGGAACCGATACCCCGACAACACCGTTGAGCGGTCTGGATATCGTACCAACCATACTCGATGCGCTCGACATTGAGCCACGAACGGGATTGGCGGGCGAGAGTCTTATACCTACACTATCGGGTAGACGGTTGGACCGCGAGCAAGTGATAGCGGAGACGAACCGAGGACAAACCGCTGTATTCGGGGTTCGAACGCAGCGATGGAAGTATATCGTCGCCGAGGAAGGGAAAGAACTGTACGACCTCTCCGTCGATCCCGGCGAGCAGAACGATCTCTCCGGGACTGAGCCAGCGATCGAGTCACGGCTGGAAGAGCACCTCGCCTCGCATGTGGATTCTCACGATGTCGAGGGGGGTGACAAGCTAGCGACGGTTGCGGAAGAGATGGATACCGAGGTTCGTGATCGACTCAACGACCTCGGTTATTTGTGAGACGTAGAACTCCATGCGGGCAAACAGAGCCGGGGAGAATTGCGTTGGTCGAACTCGACCGCGGCTGTAAATATCGTGGCCAGTAGTAGTAGTGATAATCGACGATTCCCGATGCGAACGCTTAAGTCGTGACACTAAGTGGGAATCGGTGTGCTAGACCGCCTTTGTACCCGAATCGCTACCCGGAACCTGCCTGATAGACGGGCAGTCGCACGCCAGTTAGTCCGGTGGCGGTGTGCGGCCCGAAATCAGATGGGATATGGCGACGATGGAATCGCTGTTTTCGATCAGGATTGGGACGTGCTCATTATCCTCGATGCCTGTCGATACAATGCCTACAAGAAGCACGCCTCGCTTCCTGGTGATCTTCGTGCGGTTACGTCACAGGGATCAGTCACGCCCGAGTGGATTCGCAAGAACGTCGGCGGTCGCGACCTTACGGATACGGTGTTCGTTTCGGCGAACGGCCGGTATCTCAAACTCGCCGACGAACTCAACGCGCGGTGGCACGCGTTCGAACCCGTTGTCGAGGACGAACTTGCGGACGCCGAGAAGTCGCTGTTGGTCGCTCCGCCGAAAGCCGTGACCGAGCAGGCACGCGTGGCGCTAGAACAGTATCCACGCAAACGGATCGTAATTCACTACGTCCAGCCCCATACACCGTATCTCGGGCCACTCGGTCGGGAACACTTCGAGCCAGGACGAAACCTCCAAGACCTCAGCACGGACCCGACGCTTGATCGCGACCTTATCCTTGATGCCTATCACGAAAACTTGGAGCTCGTACTCTCGTCGGTCGAGGAACTGCTCGATACCGCCGGTCCGGACATCGGTCGGGTCGTCGTCACGTCGGACCACGGTGAACTGCTCGGCGACCGACTGTGGCCGCTACCGGTCCGTCAGTGGGGCCATATACCGGATCTACATCACCCATTGCTCGTTCGAGTTCCGTGGCATCGCCTCGACGTTGGAGCACGGCGGGATGTCATTGCTGAAGAACCCGCCGACGAGGCGATGACGGATGAGGGAAACGAACAGGAGCGACTAACTGAGCACTTGCGGGCTCTCGGATACGCGGAGTAACCACACACAGTAGCCGCCCCATTATGACCTGCTCTCTGCCCTCGAAAGACACATCAAGTATTTATTCCAGTATCGCAACTACTTTACGGATGACTACCGCCAGTGATCTCTGCTTTCGATAAAATAGGTCTGGCTTCGAATTTTATATAATTCCCAACTCTAGTCTACGTCTTGACAACCGAGGCCAAATATTGTTGTGGTGATTTGTAGCGATCGATTTATGAACTTGGAAGATCGTTATTATTGCCCATAGTATCTATGACAGAGAGACAAATACAAGAGCGACTTGGAGCACTCGAAAACCGCATCGAGACGCTTGAAGCGGAGAATCAAGCATTAATGGAGATGGTTGAGTCTGACGACGGCTCACCGGACGCCACGCGCCGACAGGCCCTCGGGTTACTGGGTGGAGTCGGACTCGGTGGCGGTCTCGCGGCGTCGTCGCGCCCGGCGACGGCTGCGTCCACGAGCGGGCAATGGGAGGATACCGACAACGACGATCTCTTAGAGCTGCCGAATCACGCCGGTATCGACGGCGTGAACAATGTTCACATCGTGGAGCCGGGAGGTTCGATCCAGGCGGCCATCGACGAGGCTGCCGGCGCGAACGACGGACACGCCGTAGTCCGATTGTTCCCAGGGACAGGGTACAACGAGGGATCGGAGATTCACCTTCGACCACAAGTGACGCTCGATTTCAATGGTGGGTTTCTCAAGCTCGGATCAGATCACAACGGCATATTCGTCGACAACGGCGCACAGATCCACGACGCAACCATCAAGATCACGACGAACGGCAGTTACACGTCGTCGGCCGTCGTTCTCGACACGTCTCGGGCAGAACATGGTACCTACGGTGTTACCAGATACCGCTCGGGCGTACACGTGGAGGCGACGATCGAGGGGGAGCGGAAAAGCGGACGCGGGCTCGAACTGAACGACGCGGCGAGCAACGGCATCCAGATCGGCAACCGGTTCGACCTGAGTATTGTAGCGTGTGATACCGCTGTCTATGCCCATACTGGCGACAACAACGGATACATCAACGGCATTGAGGCCTACTTCGCCATTGTGAACCCACGAATCGGCCTCGATATCAAAGGGACTGGAGAGTTCAACTGCGAACTCAATGGAGCGATGCAGCCACTGAACGAGACCGAAATCGGCATCCGCAACGCGACCGGCAGACTCGGCCCGACGTGGTACGGACAACTGTGGGATTCCTGGCGGTTCACGAAGAATGCACTTGTCGGCGAACAGATCACCGTTATCGGTTCGACGTGCCGTTCACTCAAAGGGAACACTGATGGTTCACATCAACAAATGGGAATGTCGTTCAGGGGCAGTCGGATAAACATGTACGACTATGAGAGTGACACGAGGTGGATACTGGATAACAACAAAAAATCGAACGACTTCCGAATCGGTGCTGTTGACGGGAGCGGCAACACTGAACGATATCTGCGGATAAAACAGAACGGAAAGATAACACCCGCGAAGGACGGCTGGTTACAAATTTACCCGGAAGACCTCCGATACCGGAAACCGCGCGGGGCGGGCGAGATCGCCGTCGCTAATAACAGCGCGACAGACTCAAGCGGACCCGAACTAGCTATCGCTGGAAACGGGGGTAACTGGAACCTCTGGTATGGCGACAAGATATACCCGGAGTGATCGATTCAACGCCCAATTCACGAGCTTTGATTGCCCGTATTGGATAAGTATCGATTCGGAGAGTTCGAACTAGAGTAGTCGTAGGGTGCTGACGCCGGCACTTCCTCCTCTAAATATTGTGTTTGGCTCTGTAGTTTCGCTAGACGGAGCCGCCGCGACTGCGTTATTGCCCTCGAAAGCGAAGAGACGGAGTGTTGTGACTTCGGAATTCCGTCTCTTCACGCGTGTTGCGGTCGCTAAGGCTAAATCAGTTGTCGCTAACCCGGACGAACCCGCCGATCCCGAAGGGGGTGGCGGGTTCGCCGAGTGGGCGATGCTCACGCTGCATGCACTCCACATCGAACTGGGCAAATCCTACCGCGTTGCGGTGGATTTACCCAGTGAGATGCCCGGCGT
>NZ_AOMD01000008.1 GCF_000336915.1 Halococcus saccharolyticus DSM 5350
TACCAAGAACAGTACCGTCATGACTCCCGCAGCCGCCGCGAGCGATTCGTCCGAGGGGATCTGGATCACGCCGTCGGACATGACGTCCGAGACGGTTGCTGTCGCCGGATCGGTGTCGCTCGTCACCAGCGAAAGGGCATCGCGTTCGCTCAGCATGCCGACCGGATCGCGCCCACGGAGGACGATCGCACACTCCGCACCCTCGTCGAGGAGGAGTTCGACCGTTTCGACCACCGCGTCGCCCTCGCTTACTCCCACGAACTCCCGGGTCATCACCTCGCGCACTGTGACAGCACTACTCATAACGAGATGTTCCGACTGCGCGGAGTAAAAACTATCTGCGATACCGTTAAGACCGGCGCGCGCCTCAGTTTTTCGACATCGGTTTTCAGTCGTTGATCACGACGTCCCGACCGTCGTGACGACACGCTTCGAGGGCGTGTTTCGCGTCCATTCCCGCGTCCTGGGCGGTGGCTCCGTGCCCGACCCCCACTTTGAGTGCGACGCCGACTGCCTCACGGACGTGTGTGATGGCGTCCTCGTACTCCTCGGTCGTCAGTGGGGTACAGACCGCGATGACGTTGTCACCGCCGACGAAGAAAGACAGCGAATCGTGGGCGCGCCGCATGTACCGCATCAGCTCGGCGTACCCTTGTTCGATGTTGATGAACGTATCGAACTCGTTGAGTTCGTCGGTGTACTGACCGGTGGCGTCGTTGACGTCGAAGTGCGCAATATGGAGATCGTCGTTGGTCCGGTCGGCGTCGGCGAGCGGGTCACCACGGAGTATCGACCGGCGGTCTTTGTCCTGGGCGCTGCCGGCGTCTTGAAGCTGGTCGGTCGCAGTCCCGAGCGCCGCGATCGGTGCGGGATCGACCGCCACGCTCAGGCTGATCGTGACCGGATACCGGTTGGCGACCGACTCTTGGATCAGGGCGTGGTCGTCGGTGTCGAGTCCGTTGGTGACCGCTATCATGTTGTCGAACCGCGAGAAGAAGACGTAGCCGTCGCGGTTGCCGAACAGCTGCGAGAGGTCGGCGTACAGCCGGGACTGCATCGTCTGGAGGTCGACCTCGCGGCGCGGTTCGGGCGTGACCGTCCACGGCCCGTAGTTGTCGAGCTGGATGAGCGTTATCTGCGTGTTCGTCACGGATACCGAGTTCCTCGGGTCGAACCCGTATTTTACTTTGGTTACGGGAAACGGTTCGCTCGACGGCCACGCTCTGTGCCCACGAACTCCTATCGTACGGGTTAACGCCCGCCAGCGATTTCGGGCAAGCGACAGTTCTGGCTCTGGAGGATTACCACCGCGCTCCGTCCGACCGGAGCCGAGCGAACGCCCCACGGATTCGCTGCCACAGCGGTCTCAGTACGGGGTTCGCTCCAACGCCGAGGTACGCGCGCTGCGGGCGGTACTCGCCGGTTCGGAGCAGGTGCAGCGCGATCGCGGTCGCGCGGTGGTTGCCGTCGGCGATCGCCGGCGGTCC
>NZ_AOMD01000009.1 GCF_000336915.1 Halococcus saccharolyticus DSM 5350
TTGCCGCTCGGCGCGAGCGCGTGCCAGGCGAGACCGTCGGGACCGTCGACGAACCGAAGCCGTTCGAACTCCGCCCGACGAAGCGCGATGCGTGACCACTCGACCGGTCGCGCCCGCCAGAGGAAGGCAGCGGCCCCGGGTTTCCGCCGGAGCAGCGCGTCGAGCGCCTCGTCGTCGCTCAGCGCGTCGACTGTGCTTTCGATCGTTTCGCTCCCGTCGGGCGCGGTGGCGCTCCACTTCGACACGGGACCCCGACCGTCGTCGAGTGCTCCGGTCGCCGGGTCGTCGGGCGTCCGCTCTCGCCGGCCGTCGGGCGTGCCCGCCCGTCGATCGTCGCGCGTGTCGCCTGGTTCGCCGTCGACCGCGACGACCGCCCCCTTCCGGGCTTCGGCGGCGAGCCAGTGATCGATGACGACGCGCTCCCCTACCGGCTCGCCTGCCCACGCCGCGCTGTCGGACGCCACGGCCCCGGCCTTGGCCCTCGACAGTCTTCAGCGCTCCGCCGGGATGCGGCCGAGCGCGTCGAGCTGGTGGGCGACGTACACCAGCTCACCACGGTCGATCTGGCGGTGGCGCGCCGCGGCCCAGCCCGCGAGCGTTGCCGAGTCGCACTGTCCCGTTTCGTCGAGCGCGCCCGCGATCGTGTCCACGATGTACCGGAGGAAGAACGTCTCGTCGTCGGGGTACTCTCCCGATCGAGGGTGGACCACCCAGTCCGAGCCACCGGCGGCGAGCACCGTGTCGATCTCGCTCGCGCGAGCGAGGAGATGGCTGCCGGCGTGGCTGTCGCCGCCGTCGTCGATGTGGGCGTGAAAGGCCCGTTCGATCCTCGCGTCGAGGTCGGGGTCCACAGTTGGACGGAGCACCGTCCCGCCGTCGAAGGTGATCGGGAAGTACCAGCAGCCGCCGGGGCGGAGCCCGTCGCGGAGGGCGTCGAACGCTCGCTCGGTGTCGAACAGGTCGAGGAACGCCTGGCCGATCAGTAGATCCCACGTGCTGGTCTCGACGTATTCGAAGGCGTCCGCAACCGCAAACTCGATATCGATCCATCGATCCTCGTTCTCGATCCGGAGCCCGGAATCGACCTCCGTTGCCTCGTAACCCACGTCGGTGGCCCACCAGGGCAGACGCTCACGCACGGCGTCGACGTTCGCCGCCTGGCGGTCGACCAGCGTGTACTCGACGGCGGCCGGGAGCACGTCGTGTTCGACGAGGCGTTCGAGCGTCGCGCCGATCCCCGCGCCGACATCGAGTACGCGAAACGGTCGTTCGCCCCGTTCTTCGTCGAGTCGCGTCACCTCGGTCGCTAGCCGATCGAACACCTGTCGATCGAGTGCGCGGTCGTCGACCGTCCGTTTCGCGGCGAGATACCGGCGGAACCGGTCGTCAGTGTTCGACACGATCCACCGTCCCAGCCGGGTTCCGGCGCTGTGATTGTCCCTTCAGTTCGGTGCCGTCCGCAACGAACCCGTCGAGAAAGGTCCGAACTCGATCGGTGGTCTCATCCCACGTCGGCCACGTTTCGTAACAATCACGGGCCGCCGTCCCCATCTGAGTGAGGCGTTCACGATCGTCCGCGAGCGTTCGGACGGCGCGCGCCACCGCGCCGGGATCGCCGGGGCGGAGCAAGAATCCGGTCTCGCCATGGGTGACGACCGATCGTGCCCCGCCGGCGGTCGTGGCTAGCGCCGGTAGGCCAAAGCTCATCCCTTCGAGGTACGCGATCCCGAACCCTTCGTGGGTCGAGGGCATCGCGAGGACGTGGCTTTCGCCGAGAGCGTCCCGCAGCGCGCCGTCCGGAAGTTTGCCCACGAACGTCACGCGGTCGTCGACGCCGAGCCTGGCGACCAGGCGGCGGACGGACGAGACGTACCCCGGGTTCGCGTCCGGGCTCCCGACGACCCGGAGTCGCCAGTGCTCGTCGGGGAGCCGCGACAGTCCCTCGATGAGGGTGTCGAGCCCCTTGCGTGGAACGAGACTGCCGAGGAAGACCACGCGGAGCGGCCCCGATTCCCGGGCACGGGCGTCGATCGTGGCCGAGTCGATGGTGGGGTCGAACCGATCACCCGCCGGCGGGGCGACCACCGTTTCGGTCGTGGCGAGGTCCTCGACCGTCGCGCGCGTCACCTCGCTGTTGCAGATCGCGCCGTCGACGCCGGCGAGGTAGCGCCGCTCGACCGCGCGGTACAGCCCCTTTGCGGGGCGGGAGTGTGCCTCGCTGCACCGGAGGTGGTGGACGATGGCGACGATCGGCACGTCGCGCCTCGCTCGCAGCCGGGCGTTGAGCCCGACGAGCGAAGGGTGGGCGAGTTCGTCCTGGATGATGACGTCGACGGGAACGTCGATCCGATCGAGCAGTCGCCCCGAGAGGCCGTCGAGCAGCCCGCGTGCGTAGTCACGCCACGGGAGTTCGATCACCTCGACGTGGTCGCCGCGTTCGCGCAGGCCCTCGACGAGCTGCCGGTCGTACCGGAACCCGCCGGTGTTGGTGTCGAGGTCGCCGTAGCACACGAGGCCGACGTTCATGGGTTCGTGTCGGCGCTCACACCGACTCCTCGTAGGCGGCCCACGTGTCATCGTCCTCCCAGATCGTGACTGTGAGCGTCGAGAGGTGATCGGTGTCGAGTTCGTCGGCCGCGAGGTCCCAGACGACGTGCGCGAAGTGCTCGACACTCGGGTTGTGGCCCGCGAATTTCGACTGTTCGTTGAGCAGCGCGTCCTCGTAGCGCGCGCGGACCACAGCGAGAACCTCTTCAACCGTCTCGATGTCGACGAGGTAGTCGTACTCGTCGAGTTCGGGACCTGAGAGCGTTAGTTCAGCCTCATAGTGATGGGAGTGGACCTCACCCTCGGGCCCTGGATCGGGCACCGTGAGGTAGTGCTGGGCGATGAAGTCCTCCATCACGCTGACTGTGTACATACCACTTGCACACTCGCCCGACGTAAATACCGTTGCGCCGCGGAAGTGGCTGCGGCGGTGGTGGCGGTTGCGGTGCGGGCCTGGCGTCCTGCGGTCTCGGAGCGCCCGCAGGGCGCGAGGGCTTCGGCGGTGCGGTTGCGGGTGTGAGTGGAAAACCTCCGTGCGAGCGAACGGAGTGAGCGAGCGGGTGTTTTTAGTCCAGGTTTTTACGAGGAGTGGTGCCCGCAGCGCGAGCGCAGCGAGCGCGAGGACACCCGACGAAGTAAAAAAGTGGGTGTCTAGTAGGTGAGCAACACACCGACCGCTTCACGGGGGCGTTCGTCGAGAAGGCGATAGGCGTCGTCGGCCCGCCCGATCGGGACCCGATGGGTAATGAGTCGTTCGGCATCGATCCGTTCGAGGAGTCGACAGGCTTCGCCCAGCCGGCGGTCCTTCGACCACCGACCACGATCGACGGGGTCTACAGTGCTGACCTGGCTGCTCTGGAGGCGGATCCGACTCCGGTGGAACTCGCCTCCGAGGTCGAGCGCGACGGGTTTCGTGCCGTACCACGATCCGATAACTACCTGGCCGGCAGTGCCCACGACGCCGATGGCGTTGTCGAGCGCGTCGGGCTCGCCCGAGAGTTCGTAGGCGAGGTCCGCGCCGCAGGGCGGTTCGTGGCCGTCGAAGCACGCGTCGAGGTCGTCGTCGGGATCGATCGCGGCATCGGCTCCGAGCGAGACCGACAGCGCCCGTCGGCGCTCGTAGCCGTCGACGGTGACCAGCGTTTCGAGCGGGAGTTCGGCGAGTAACGCCGTCGTAAGAAGGCCGACGACGCCCTGACCGAACACCGCGACGCGCTCGCCGATCGCGGGCCGCCCATCCAACAGGAAGTTGACCGCGGCCTCGGCGTTCGCCAGCAGCGCGGCCTCGGCGTCCGAGAGGGCTTCGGAAACCTCGCGGAGCTCTGCCGGCGTGGTGACGAAGTGACTCTCGTGCGGGTTGAACCCGAACACCCGGCGATCGAGCCACGCGTCGTCGACGTTCGCTCCGACGGCCGTCACCCGGCCGACGGCCGCGTAGCCGTACTGGAGCGGGTACTCGAAGTCGCCGTCGAGCGCGTCGATCGATTCGTCGGCCGCCATCGATTCGGGCACCTCGCCGCGGTACACCAGCAGCTCCGTACCGGCACTGATCGCCGACGCGGCCGTGCGGACCCGCACCTCCCCGTTGGCCGGCTCCGGGACCGCCGTCTCGCGGAGTTCGAGCGCGTTCGGATCGGTGAAGTACAGCGAGCGCGCCGTCATCGGCGTTCCCGACCACGGTCGAGCGCCTGGCCTCGCGACGAGTCATCGAACGGCCTGGATCCGGCGCTTCCCCCCGCGCTGGCGTTCCCCATGTGCGCTATCACGTCACACGATAGGAAGTATCTGTGCGTGGCGGAAGGACGGACAGCCGAATTTCCCACAACACTGCGGTCCGAACTGCGTCAAAAACGACGAATCATCGAAGCGGCAGACGTCCGTCCGCAGAGAGGACGTCCGGAAGGTCACCGAGCGTCGAAATCCGAACGTCGGGCTCTCGGTACGGCGTCTCCTCGTCGTTTTCGACCCACACTGACGCCATCCCGAGCGTTTCGCCCATCATGAGGTCCTCGTTGTATTCGTCGCTGACGAAGGCGACTGGTTCGTCGCCCTCGGGAAGGCACTCGAAGTACCCCTTCGGATGGGGTTTCGGCCGTTGCAGATCCGAGGAAACGACGAGATCGTCGAAGCAGTCGAGAACGTCATGCTCCGAGAGAACCGTCTCGATCCACGGGCGCGCCATGTTTCCGAAGAGGACGAGCGTGTGATCGCGAGCGAGGTCCTGGAGAACGTCGACGTGCTCTTCGGGAAACTCGGGGTCGAGCCACGTCTTTTCGATGTACTCGCGACACGCCTCGTGGGGCGCTCCGGTGAGCGTCGAGAGGAGCTCGATGTACTCTGCGGTACTCTGGACGAAGCCATCACGAAATGCGAAGTAGGCGAGCCATCCAGGATAGGGATCGGTTTCGGGATCGACGCCCAGAACGTGGGCGTGTTCGCGCTCGTCGCCGTGCTCGACGATGACACCGCCGTAATCGACGACGAGATACATGAGATTCTGCTGGACCGTCTAAGTGGTCAGATACGTTTGAACACGCCCTTCACGAGCGCGAGCGCACCCTGATCCCACGCGACCCGGTGGTCCAGTCCCGTGGCGTCGTCCTCGCGTTCGGGCTCCTCGTAGTTGTCGAGATACCACTCGTAGGTCTCGACCAGCGCCTCCTTGTTCGAGTAGTTGGGCTCCCAGCCGAGCGATTTCAGTTTCTCGACCGAGACGTACGAATCCTCGTGGGCGGTCTCGTAGACCCACGGATAAAGCGGCGAGAGGTTCAGTTTTTCGAGGACACGGAGCGCGAACACGGTGAGCGGCGTGGGCGTCCCGATCGTGCGCTTGCCGGTTCCTGCATAGTCGATCGGAGCCTGGAAGTCCTCTTTCATCGTGCCGAACTCGTCGGCCCCGACGTTGAACGTCGTGTTCACGTCCGCTTCGTCCTTGGCGAACATGAACTCCATCGCCCGCACGAGATCGTAGACGTGCATGAGCTGGTACTTGTTGTTGCCCCAGCCCACCATGGGGACGTTTGCGCCGGATTCGATCCAGTCGAAGAGAACTTGGAAGACCCCGAGGCGCTGAGGGCCGATGAACGTCTTCGGGCGGAGGATCGGCACGCACATCCCCATTCTGCGGAAGTCAGCACAGATCTTCTCGGCCTCGATCTTCGCCTCACCATACGCCCCGACGCCGTCGAGCGGCGACTCCTCGGTGATCGGGTGCGAATCGTGGGTGCCGTAGACCGCCGTCGAGGAGACGTACACCACGCGGTCGACGCCCTCCTCCTTGGCGGCCCAGAGCACGTTCCGGGTGCCGTCGATGGTGGTCTCGCGGATACGCTGGTCGTCCCACAGCGGGAGCGCGGCGGCGGTGTGAACCACCGCGTCAGCGCCGGTCGTCTCGATCGCCCGGCGAATGCTCTCCTCGTCGCGGACATCGCCCTCGACGTACTCGACGCCCTCGATCTCGTCTTCGTCTTTGAACGGTTTGAGATCGAGGGCGGTCACGTCCCAGCCGCGCTCTTTGAAATACTGGCAGGTGTGGAGTCCCAAAAAGCCGGTGCCACCGGTGACCAGCATCGACCCTGGCTCCGCGAGTCGCTCGTCGCCCTCGGAGGGAGATGACATTAAGTCGGGGTTGACGACCCGGTTTCAACTATCTACCGATACGACTTCGAGCACTCATTCGGTGATTTTACTCTTCAACTGCCCGACGGAGGCACGAAACGATCCGGAACGGTGCGTATCGATCGGTCAGGTTTATGGCTCGCGACGACACACGAGGGACAATGGCCGAGGCACAGACTCATCAGGCGAGCCTCGCGCAGACGGCCGCCGGGCTCGCCCGCGAGGTCCGCCCGTGGCAGTGGTACAAGCAGGCGGTACTCCTGATCGCGATCGTGTTCTCGGGCCGGCTGTTCGATCCCGTCGCGTGGGGGCAGGTCGCGATCGGTGTCGCGGCGTTCTGTGCGGTCGCCGGCGCGACCTACATCTTCAACGACATCAGCGACGTCGAGGCCGACCGCCGCCATCCCGAAAAGCGAAAGCGACCGATCGCGAGCGGCCAGGTGAGCGTGCCGACCGCGGCTGCGTTCGGCGTCGGCCTCCTGTTGTTCGGGTTCGCGCTGTCGTACGCGCTCGGCGCGTTGTTCGTGCTGATCGTGGCAACCTATCTGGCGCAGAACGCCGCCTACTCGCTGTACCTGAAGGACGTCGTCCTCGTCGACGTGCTCCTGATCGCGTTCGGGTTCGTGCTGCGGGCGGTCGCGGGCGTGGTCGCGATCGGTGTCGCGCTCAGTCCATGGCTCGTGGTCTGCACGTTCCTCGCTGCACTCCTGCTCGCGCTCGGCAAGCGCCGCCACGAGTTCGAAGCGAGCGCGAATCCGGCTGAGACTCGCGCGACGCTGGAGGAGTACACCCCCGAGACGCTCGACCAGCTGCTCGTGGTCGTCATCTCCACACTCCTCATCTCGTACTCGATCTACACGTTCACGGGCGCGAAGCTCGCGATGATGCTCACGCTGCCGTTCGCCTTCTTCGGCGTCTTCCGCTACCACCACCTCGTTCACACCACCAACGGGGTCGCCGCGTCGCCAGGAACATTACTTTTCGACCGCCAGTTCCTGCTCAATCTCGGGCTGTGGGGCGTCGTCGCGGTCGTCGTGCTCTACGGACGCCCGCGGGCGTGGCTCGTCGGGCTGGTCGGATGAGTCGGTCGCGCTCGCGGTACGACCTTCAGGTTCACACAGACGCCTCGCCGTGCTCGGCGACGTCGCCCGAAGCGGTCGCTCAGGCGGCCGAGAAGGCAGCTCTCGATGGGATCGTCGTCACCGATCACGACACGCTCGCAAACGTCGATCGCGTTCGATCGTCCGCACCTGACGATCTCGACGTCGTCTCGGGCGTCGAAGTCACGACCACCCAAGGCCACCTCCTCGGAATCGACATCGAGCGCGCGCCCCCACAAACCGATCCGCTCTCCGTGATCGACGACATTCACGATCAGGACGGGCTCGCGGTGCTCTCGCATCCGTTCGACGCGCTCCGCCAGGTGTACGACACCGATCTCGCCGCCCTCGCGGCGGCGGTCGACGGCGTCGAGGCGATCAACGCGCGGTGTGTCCGGGAGTCGTTCAACCACGAAGCGCGGGCGTTCGCCGCCCACCACGACCTCGCGACGACCGGCGGCAGCGACGCCCACTTCCCGATGGAGGTCGGGCGCGCGTACACCGAGTGCGAGGGATCGCTCCGCGAGGCCATCCGTACCGGCACGACTGTCCCACGGGGCCGCGGCCGATACCTCTCCGGCCACGTCGCCACCAAGCTCCACCAAGCGCGCCGCGCGGTCGCGGGGTGGCGGTAATGGCGGAGTACCGCGAGGCAAGCGGTGACCGGCCCGGTGGAGCGGATCCCGGCGACGACACCGACGACCAATCTGGACGAATCCGACGGTGGGTGAGCGAACACGGCGTCCAGGCCACCGCGGTGCTCACGCTCGTGGTGTTCGGCGCGCTCTTCCTCTATGCCGACGCCGGTGCGGTCATTGAGGCCTTCTCCCGGTTCGAGTGGCCCGCGTTCGCCGCGGTGATCGGGCTTACCACCGTGGGCTACGCCTTCCGGTTCGGAAAGTGGGAGTTCTACCTCCGGGAACTCGGGGTCGAAATACCCCTGAAAACCAGCCTCACGGTGTTTTTTAGCGGGCTGATGATGGTCGTCACTCCTGGCAAGGCCGGCGAGGTCTGGAAGGCGTGGCTGCTACGCGACATGGAAGGAACTCCAGCCAGTCTCACGACCTCGGTGGTCGGAGCCGAGCGCGTGACCGACCTCGTCTCGCTCGCCATGCTCGCCGGCGTCGGCGTCGTGGCCTACGGCCGCTCGCCCACGGTGTTGGTCGTGTTCGCGGTCGCCTTCGCCGCCGGGATCGGGCTGCTCCAGTGGCGGGCGGGCTGTCTCCGACTGCTCGATGCCGCCGCATCGCTCCCGGTCGTCGGCCAGTACGCCACGTCGCTCGAACGGTTCTACGAGAGCACCTACGCTCTCTTCCGACTCCGTCCGCTCTCGGTGGCCACGCTGCTGGGGATCATCGCGTGGGGGCTCGAAGGCGTCGCGCTCTGGATCGTGCTTGCGGGGTTCGGTATCGAGGCCGCGCTCCTCGTGGGAGTGTTCGTCTTCGCGCTCGGCTCCGTGATCGGTGCAGTCAGCATGCTGCCCGGCGGCCTCGGCGCGGCCGAGGCGAGCATGGCCGGCCTCCTGCTCACCTTCGGGATCTCCCAATCCGTCGCGGCGGGCGCGACGATGGTGATCCGGGTCGGTACGCTCTGGTACGCAGCGATTCTCGGATTCATCGTGTTCTCGGCGCACAAGTATCTCGCCGACGAGCCGAGTCCCGACGCATAACGACCCGGTGACGGTAGCCGTCCGTACTGATTGCTACACCCTCACCAGAGGTAGTCCCCAACGATCTGCATCAGGAGTGCCTGTCCGAACACCGCGGCCGCGAGCAGCGCTTCGCGCCGTCTCGTGGGGTCGGCAGCACGGAGTGCGGCGGCGACCGGCAGCATGAGGAACGGGTAGATGAACATCGCGCCGCGGGCGGTCTCGCCGGTGTGGTAGACGCCGACCGCAAACAGTCCGAGCAGCGATCCGGTCGCGATCCCGAAGATGACGAGGGGCTCGCTGTCGATCCTGCTGAGACCACGTGCGGACCGCCACAGCACACCCACCCCGCGAACCGCGAGCACGGCGAGGACCGGCGTGAAAAAGAGCGCGATCTCGGCGACGTTCTCAACCCGCGTGGTGAGATAGCGCAACGGCTCGGCGAGCGGGAAGAACCCGTTCGGGTTCTGCTGGTGAGAAGCGGTCAGAAACGAGGCGATGTAGTCGTAGCCGAAGACGACGTTCACGAGGGCGTAGATCCCGAGCGACGAGAGGCCGATCACGACGAGGGGTGCGATGCGGTCGCGGCGCAGGAGCGCGAGCCCGACGAGCACAGGTCCGAGAAACACGGTCATGAACGTCTGAGAGGCGGCGACGAACAAGCAGGCGAGCGTGCCGAACGTCGCTATGACCTGTGAGTCGCGGGTGAAGCAGTAGATCGCGCCGAGTGCCGCCACAGTAATGAGCGCGTCGAGGGTCGTGAGGTAGTAGATCTGGACCGCTGGTAGGAGCACGAACAGGTATGTGGTGTACTGTGCGACATCGCGCGGGTAGTACGTCGCGAGTAGTCGGTGAAGAAGAAGCGCCGAGAGCGCGAGTGAACCGATCCCGACCGCGAGTGAGACAGCGCGTGTCGACGGCAGGAGCGTGTCGAGGATCCAGAACGACAGTACGGCTCCCGGCGGGTGGGTCCGGGCGTGAAGCGGGAGCCCCAGCTGGTTCGCCTCGAACGTCTCGACGAACGCGACCGGATCGGTGATCGTGACCGCCGCACGGTAGTACGACCCGCCGTTGGCGATCGGTCTGATGAGTCCGGCTTGGTGACCCTGTGTGAGCGTGGTGAGCACGAGCAGCACCGTCCCGGCAACGACGACCGGCCAGAGGCTGGTACGATCGAACCACCGCAGATACACGGTCGCAACCGTGAAAACGACGATCGCGAGCACGACCAACACCGCGACGCGCGAGGCCTCGAGACGGCCGAGCCGAACCGCGAACTTGCTGATCGGCCAGTGGATCGGTACCCCGACGTCGTTGTCGAGGATCGTGCGGTAGAAAAACCGGACGAAGACGTTGAAAAATATCAGTGACGCGACCGTCACCCAGCCCGCAACGATGATCTCACGGAGCGAGAACAGTCCCGGGTGCGCTCCGGAGTCGGTGCCGCCAGCCATGTCCACCTCTCCGATCGATGGGGTTTAGGCACTTCCGTCTCGCCGCAGACACGATCGTGGAACGAATCGGCTCGCCTGTGGCCCACGGTATCTGCGACGAGCTATCGATCAGGCCCCGCCGCGGTTCGCCGCGTTGGAGCCGGGCGTGTACTCCCAGAACCCGTTTGCGCGCATCGCCTCGCCGACCCGCCGGTGCATCGTCTGAATGTCCCCGATCTCCTCGTCCTCGACGCTGTCGAAGATCTCACGGAGGCTTACGACCCGCTCGTGGTTGAGTCGGATCGGGTCGTCGCCGTGTGCCTCGACGAACTCGGCGACATCGAGCGGGAAGTCCTCCTCGTCGTCGACTTTCTTCGCCACGATCGCCTGTCCGTACTTGCGCATCCCCTCGCTGCCCTCCTCGCCGTCGGGATCGTGCGGCCAGTCAGCCATACCGGCCGATGGATCGGTCGGCGCAAAAGGGTTGCTGCTCGCCGTCGGGCGACGAGGTATGTGGGTTCCCGTGATGGTGCGATCGTGGTTCAGTCGTCATCCGTCAACCACTCGCCATCGTCATCCAGCGGCGTCCAACTGTACTCGTCCGTCGACTCTCTGACGAGGCGCTCGGTGCCGTCGTGGTCCGCGATCGCTCCGGGTTCGAGCTCCGGATGCTCGACTTCGATTTCCGTCGGAGAGACCTTCTCCGTGACCTCGAATCGCTCGATCGGCCGGACGATGCCCCACAACGCCCCGACGGCGTGGAACAGCGCCGCCAGCGGGGTCAGCACCACGAACACCGGCCACAGCACGGGATGTTTGCGATAGCCGACGACGCCAGCGAACATGTAGACGAAGAGGATGCCGAACAGTCCGATCGAGAGCACCGTGTATAGCCGGCGGTACGGAAACGCGTTCGGAAGGAACGTCGCCGCCGCGACGAGCGCCGGAACGACCGGCGAGAACCCCCACGCGATCGCCCGAGTGAGATAGAGCGGGCGGTAGCGTCGGGGCAACAGCGAACCGTCTCTAACCGTTCCGGACATCCACCGTCGACGCTGCTTGATCATCGCCCGGAGCGAGGGCGGAGCCTGGTTCCGGAACCGTGCGTCGACGAGACGATAGGATACCTCACTCCGGTCGGCGGCCCGCCAGATGAAGTTCGTGTCTTCCGTGATGGTAGCGACGTCCCACGTGATCTGCTGTTCGATCGAGTGGCGAACCGCGATCCCGCCACCCCACGCGTACAGCGGGTACGAGAGGCGGTGGAAACCGTACTGTTCGAACTGGTAGCCCACCCGGAACACCTCACAGAAATACGTCAACCACGACCCCGTGTAGAGTGGTTTCTCGGTGAACTGGACGAAATCGGCGTCCGGAAGTCCAGTGAAGCCGGTCACGAGCGTGTCCTCATCGAGATAGAGCACGTACTCCTTGTCACAGTCGACGTTGCGCCGCGCCCATTCGAGCGCCCGGCCCTTGTTGGTGGCCGTACAGTCGAACGACTCGGGGACGACGTGGACGGTCGCGCCGTCGATGTCGATTTCTCGCTCACTCACTACGCGCACGTCGTCGATTCCGTCGGGGATCGAATCCACCGTTCCCTGAACGACCGCCTCCGCGCCGATCGTGAGCACCCGGACCTGGACGTCTTCGACGCCCCACTCCTCGGTCCTGTTTTTACCTCTCCAGCCCCACGAGAAGCCAGCGGTCTCGACGAGCCACCACAGCGCCGAGAGGCCGTAGAGTCCAAGGACGACCCACAGCGAAACGACCATGACGAGAAAAAGCGTGTCTTCGAGGACGAGCACCATACAGCGAAACGAATACTGGATTGCCTAATATTAAATAGTATTCATCGTGACCCTTGCTAACCGGTAGTCGAATGCGGACTCAGAGAAACGCGGTGGGGATGGGATTCGAACCACGGTCGATCGCTTCCTTCCTCACTTCGCTCGGAAGACTGCGCTCTCCCTGATTCGAACCCCAGCGTCTCGATTGCTTGCCCACGCGTTGCTCGCGCACAGGGCGCTCGCAGGTGTGTTCGCAATCCATCGGTGGGGATGGGATTCGAACCCATGAGGCCATAGGGCCACCTGTTTTCAAGACAGGCGCGATAGTCCACTCTGCCACCCCACCGCGCTCGGGTCTATCGACCCACGCACCTAATCGCTGTCGGTATTCGGTTTCGAAAGCGCGAGGCCGCTCTCGTCTTCGACGAGTTCCACCCCGAGATCGTCGAGACACGCGGCGGTCCGTGCCGGGATCTCACGGCCGGCGCGCCGGCGCGCCCGGATCAGCGAGAGCGCACCGATCAGGTCCTCGCGGGTCTCGATGACGGGGGCCATTGGACCGAAGTCGACCTCGTGGCCGGCGTCGTGCGCGCGATCGGTCAGCGTCTCGATCGCGGGCGGTGCGTCGGCGTCCTCGAAATCGATGGGCGACGCGAAGCCGGCGTAGTGAACCCGGCCTTCCGACGTCGGCCCGAGCACGACGTCGCTCCGACGGAGTTTCATCGCCATCCCGTCGAGGGCGCTGCGCGTCAGGAAGGGGACGGTGGGTTCGATCACCGCCACCGAACCCGCTTCCTCGGTATCGAGCAGGTGGCTCACGGTGTTACCCATGCGAGCCGCGAACGTCGAGCCGACCTGAACCTCGTAGCGCGCTGCCTCCGGATCGTCGAGCGCCGCGTCGGCGAGCGCCCGCACCGCGCTTTCGGCGTCGTCAGCGTCCTCGCCGCTACGTTCCTCCGGCAAGTCCTCGTCGGATCGGTAGTTGACGAGCAGTTCGCTCGCGCTGGCTTCGACCGCCCGAAGGGTGTCGGCACACATTGCGGCGTAGAGGTCGGCGGCCTCGGCTTTCGAGAGCGACGTCGTCGCCGCCAGCTCGGACAGAACGACTCCCTCGTGCGGCGGATCACAGAGCACGGCGGTAGTGGGCATAGTCGATATCGTCGTCGTGGTCCCTTCAACGACGCGGGTCGGATGCGGCGAACGTCGAACCGTGGTCGCCGTCCCAACGATGCGGCCGGTGGCGGTTTCGGGCGGACCGCGAATCTTATGAACGATGGCCGTGTCCAATGGTACGAAAACAATGGTCTCCGACAACGCGGCTGGTTCGTCGTGGGGCGTCCCACAATGGCTCCTCTCGGGGCTCAGCGCCGCCGACGAGACCGATCGGCCGACCGGGTCGATCCCGCTCTCGACCGAGACTGTCTGCGAGCTGATCAGCAACGCCCGCCGGCGCGCGGTCATTCACCACGTCTCGGCGCTCGATTCCGACGAAAACGTCCGAATGGGCGATCTCGCACGAACGATCGCGGGCGAGGAAAACGACATCGCACCGACGGCGGTTTCGGCGGAGCAACGCAAGACCGTCTACGTCTCCCTGCTCCAGAATCACCTCCCGAAGCTCGATTCGGCCGGTGTGGTCGACTGGAACGACCGTTCGGGTGACATCTCCCACGGCCAGTCAGTCGACGAACTCGCGGCGCTGGTCGAGTCGATCGAACGCGCCTGCGAGCCAGAACGCGAACACGAACGAGTCGCGTAATCGACCCCCGACAGCTCCATCCATGCGTGCTTCACAACTCGTTGCCGGCCTCGTGGTCGCTGGGACGCTCCTCGCAGGGATCGGTGCGCTCGTAACGCTCGCCCTCTCGTCGCTCCAGCTCGCGGCCGTGATCGTCGTGGCGCTCGCCGCCCTCTACGTCGTGGCTGCAAGCGCAGTTGGCAGCCGCTCACGGCGGTGGCTTGCGAACCCATACTGGTGACCCAATACGGAGGAATCGACCCGTGAACGGTCCCGGCATCTGCGGGCCGGGTGCTTACCCGTGGCGATCACCGATACATACCTGTGAGGACACCCCAGGAACTGCGGACTACCGACGACCGGGGTACCGTGGTCACTGAATACGAATACGACGACGGCAGCCTCGTCGCCGTGGATTTCGGGGCCGATCGCGGCGATCTCGCGGTCGATGTCCTCGACGACACGGCGATCGTGGTCGCCAGCGACGAACAGTTCGAGTTCGAACTCCCCGATGAGGCCACCGAAGTCGCCGCCAACAACGGCGTCCTCACGATCACGGAGTGAGGCGACGGCGGAGGAACCAAACGGCCTGCTCGCGCCGGCACTGTCGGTTCGTCTCAGTCGCGTTTCGTCGTCGCATCCCCGTTCTCTGATTCGCGCTCGCGGAGTTTTCGGCGCTGTATCTTGCCGGTCGTGGTCTGCGGGAGGCTCTCGACGAACGCAATCTCCCGCGGGTACTCGTACTTCGCGAGACGATCACGGACGAGTTGCTGTATCCCCTCGCGCAGCTCGTCGGAACCCGATACGCCCGCGACGGGCTGGACGAATGCCTTGATGATATCGCCGCGGGTCTCGTCGGGGACGCCGATGACGCCGACCTGCTCAACGGACGCGTGATCAAGGATCGCCGCCTCGACCTCGCCCGGCCCGACGCGATAGCCGCTCGTGATGATGAGGTCGTCGTCGCGGGCTTTGAACCACAGATACCCGTCCTCGTCGCGGATCCCGAGATCGCCGGTCAGATGCCAGCCGTCGACGGTGGCGGCTGCGGTCTTTTCCGGCTCGTTCCAGTACTCCTGAAAGATTACCGGGTCGTCGCCACGTCGGACGGCGATCTCGCCGGTTTCGCCGCGGGGACGCTCCGCGCCGGTCTCGGGATCGACGATCGCGACGTCGTGGCCCGGAACCGGTTTACCCATACTGCCTGGCTGGGCCGGAAACCAGTCCTGACTGTTGGTCACGAGCAGATTCGCCTCGGTCTGACCGTAGAGTTCGTTGACCACCACGCCGGCAAGCGCCTCGTCGGCCCAGTCGAGGATTTCGGGTGTGAGCGGCTCGCCGCCCGAACAGATCGCTTCGAGCGCGAGATCGTATCGCTCGGCCGGCTCGTCGATCCCCATCAGCATCCGTATCGCCGTCGGCGGGACGAACGCTCCCGTCACGTCGAACTCCGCCATCAGTGAGAACGCGGTCTCGGGATCGAACCCCTCCATCGGGTAGCCGACGACGGGTTGGCCGTAGTGCCAGGCCGGGAAGACGAGGTCGCCGAGCGCGCCGATCCACGCCCAGTCGGCGGGCGTCCAGTAGACGCCGTCGAGGTCGTGTTCGAAGTACATCGCAAAGGCCGGACAGTGGCCGACCCAGACACCGTGACCGTGGAGCACTCCTTTGGGTGGGCCGGTTGAGCCGCTGGTGTAGAGAATGATCGCGGGCGTGTCGGCGTCCGTTTCGGCGGTCTCGAACCCCTCGTCAGCGAGACAGTCGGCGAACGCAACCGCACCCTCCGACGGAGTTCCGACGTCTGTAACGTCACCGGGTGTGGCCTCGACGACGTGTTCCAGCGCGTCGCAATCGGGGGCCACGTCGAGCGCGGTCCCGGTCACGTCAGGGTCGGTGACGACGGCTCGCGCGCCGCTGTCGTCGAGGCGATAGCGGAGGGCGTCAGTACCAAAGAGGACCGACAGCGGGAGCGAGATCGCGCCAAGCTTCCAGCATGCGAGATGGGTTAGGACGTTCTCGGGACGCTGAGGGAGGACGACCGCCACGCGATCACCGCGCTCGATCCCGCGTTCGGCGAGTCCGTTCGCCAGTCGATCCGAGAGCGCGTCGAGATCGCCGAACGTGTACCTCTCGCGGCGGCCGTCGGGGGAGGCCTGGTAGAGTGCCGGCTGGTCGGGGTCGTGTTTCCCGACGAGATCGTGTGCGAGGTTGTAGTCGTCGGGCAGATCCCACGCGAATCGCTCACGTGCCGTCTCGTAGCTGTCGTCGTCGAGGGTGAGTGTCCAAGTCATTGATCGTCGGTATCGTCAGTTGGAGTCCGGAAAACGGTTCGCCTCAGAGGAAGGCGAGCCGGGGTGATTCGATTTCGACGTCCGCTCCGGCCAGCGCGTCGTGTTCGGCGAGCGTCTCGACGAGATCGGCCTGGTCGTCGCCACGGTTCGTGTTCGAGAGCGTCCACGACGTGCCGCCATCAGCGTCGTCCCACGTGAGCGTCAGCCGTGCCCGCCTGGTCCGAGTGCCCTCGCGGAGCCGGAGTGCCGTCACGGACGATAGCGGGACGGCGAAGTTCCGTTCGTCGAGGCCGATGGCCGCCTCGATCGTCGAGCAGTCATCGAGTGCGCGGCGAGTCGACTCCCCCATGTCGGCCCGGAGGAGGTGCGAGCTGAACGACTCGCCAGCAAAACACCAGGCGAGTCGGTCCTCGCCGATCAGCACCTCCCAGAACTCCAGCGAGGTCGGCCGATTCCGGAACCACTCGGTGAATCGTCCCTCAACGCTCGCCGAGGGCCGCACTTCGTGCTGGCTCATCGCTCCATGACGGCGGCGACGTCCTCCGGAACGGACGAGCCGGATTGGGTGACGAGCGAGACACCGACGAACGCGACGATGGCCGCGAGCAACGCGGTTGCGCCGACCGGCAGGCCGGTGAACAGTCCGTCGTAGAATCCGGTGATCCCGGCCCCGAACGCCTCGGCTCCCGCTGCCTGACCGATCCGCGGCACTGCGCTGAACACGATGTTGATCCCCATCCCGACGACGGCCGCGGCGATGGCTCCCTGCTTCGTCGCGCCCTTCCAGTTCATCCCGAGCGCCGCGATCGGGAAGATGGCGGCGGCGAAGAAGCCCCAGCCGATGGTGCCGAGGATTCCCACCAACTCGTCGGAGAAGAAGACCACGAGCGTGGCCATCACGGTGAGTCCGGCGAGCGCGCCCTGAGTGACCCGGAGCTCGGTCCGGTCGTCGTCGATAGTGCGGCCAAGCGCGCGCGGGATGTCTCGCGAGATCGCCGCCGCGCCGATGTTGAGAAAGGAGTCGCTGGTCGACATGATCGCGGCGAGCAACGCGGCGAGGATCAGCCCAGCCACGACGCCGGGCGTGTGTTCGAGGACGAACACCGGGCCAGCGATCGAGGCGCTCGCGGGGGCGGACGTCTCGCCCGCCTCGACCATCGCGCGCAGCGAGAGGCCGGTCGAAAGCGCGAGCAGACTCGAGATCGCATAGGAGATGGCGGCGATCGGTGCGCCCCACCGGAGGATGGTGAGATTCCGGCTCATGTAGAACTTCGTGATGAGGTGGGGCTGGCCGGCCGCCCCGATCGAGAACAGCACCCACCAGCCGAGGCCGGTGAAGATCGGGACCGCGAGTGCCGTATCGACGCCGAGGCTGCCGAACGGCGAGATCAGCGACGGATCCGCGGTCGCGAGGTTCCGCGAGATGTTGCCGATCCCGCCGCCGAAGGAGATCGCGAAGAAAAAGACGATGACAGCGCCTGTGATCATCGTGATCGCCTGGACGAAGTCGGTCCAGACACCCGCGATCATCCCGCCGAGTGCGCTGTACAGCAGGAGGATGAGCGCGCCGCCGAACAGCCCGTAGATGACGGGGATCCCGAAGATGGCGCGCATCACGTACTGGAGTGCGGCGAGATTCGTCGCGAGATACGCGATCACGCCGACGACGACCGCGACCGCGGTCAGTCCCCGGACCCACGCGCTCTCGTAGCGAACGTACATCCCGTCGGCGAGCGTGAGCACGTCCCTGACGTCCGCGAGCACCCGCATTCGCTTCGCGAGGACGACCCACGTGACGAGAAATCCCAGAGGGGCTGTCAGGAAGATCCAAAAGGAGGTCGTCCCGAAGGCGTAGATCAGCTCCGGCCCGCCGACGAACCCGAAGCCCGACTGGATGACCGAGAAGGCCGTCAGCGCGAGCACCCACGTCCCGATCGACTTCCCGGTGATGAGGAAGTCCTTCGTCGATTCGGTCTGGAGATAGCCCCACGCCCCGATGGCGAGCACCATGAGAAGATACACCGAGCCGAACAGCAACACGAACGGGTCGTCGGCGACCGGAATCTCCGCTTGGAGGGGGAACATTAGTCGTCACCCTCTCGAGCGGTCCGGTCGGGCACCAGCGGGAGTCGTCGTCCGTCTTGGGCCGACCGCGCCCGTTCCATGATCCCGTCGACGATCTCGTCGCTGCCGATCGCGGGGAACCGAAGCGAGTAGAGAATCGCCCCGGCGAGCGGGAAGAGCCAGATCAGTACGAGATACGCGAGCGTCGCCTGCGGGATTCCGAACACGTAGGTGTACTCGGTCTGGCCAGGCGTCCAGAGCAGCCAGATCGCCGTCACGCCGGCGAAGAAGGTCGCTGCAAGCAGTCCCAGAAGTCCCCAGTACGGCGCGAGGTCGAGTTCGCGGGATCCGCGTTCGATCGACGAACTCGCGACGACGCCGACGATGAGCAGCGCGGCGATGTACGAGAGGACGCGGTACGATCCTACCATCGTGGCCACCAGCGCCCCGAGCGCCAGGACGCCGATCGCCGTCATGACTGTATTACGTGACACGGCCGTTCGTTCGGGGACAGCGCGTTAAAGATGCGCATTAACATGTTAACCCACAGCAGCACGGTCGACGCCGCTGACGGCCGACAGTTTTGGCGACCGTGACCGAAACGAACCGTTCTCACAGGAACGTCGCCGGCAGTCGACATCGTCGGTATCGACGCCACACCCGACCTTCGATCGATTCCGTTCTCAGTCCTCGGTCGACTCAGCGCTCGTCGGTGCGTACGCGGGATCGTTCTCCGGACTGCTCGGGTGATAGTTAGTGTCGTACTCGCCCACGTTCCCGTCGAGTCGATCGGGATTGATCCGTCCGCCGAGCAGCATGAAATCCACCATCGTGAGCGCGCACATCGCCTCAACCACGGGAACGCCCCGCGGCGGGAGGACGGGATCGTGCCGGCCGATGACCTGAGCGGTCTTCTCCTCGCCGGTTTCCCAGTCGACGGTAGTCTGTTCTTTCGGAATCGACGTCGGCGCGTGGAGAGTCACCTCGCCACGAATGGCCTGGCCAGTCGTGATCCCACCTTGGAGACCACCGTGATCGTTGCCCGCAGGGACAGGATCGCCATCCTCATCAAATTTCCAGTCCTCGTTCCGCTCGCTCCCCTGATACCGGCGGGCCTCCTTCCCCAACCCGAACTCGAAGCTCGTGGCGGCGGGCACGCTCAACATTGCTTGGCCGAGCCGCGCCGGCACGGAGTCGAACCGGGGTGCACCCAGGCCTTGGGGCGCGCCGCGGATCTCGAATTGAATGGAACCACCGATCGAGTCGCCCGCTTCCTGGTATTCGTCGATTTTCTCGCGCATCCGGTCTGCAGTCTCGGGGTGTGCACACCGGACCTCGTTCTCCTCGACGTGCTCACCCATCTGCTCGAAGGTCACGTCGGGGGCCTCGATCTCCCCGATCTGGTTGACGTGCGCCCGGATCTCGATCCCCTCGCTCGCGAGGATCGCCTTCGCGATCGCGCCGGCGGCGACCCAGTTCGCGGTCTCGCGGGCGGAGGAGCGTCCGCCGCCGCCCCAGTTCCGGGTGCCGAACTTCGCGGAGTAGGTAAAGTCGCCGTGGGAGGGTCGGGGAGCGGTGATGAACGGCTCGTACTTGCCCGAGCGTGCGTCCTTGTTCTGGATCACCATCCCGATCGGTGTCCCGGTGGTGTAGCCGTCCTGAAGCCCCGACTTGATCGATACCGCGTCTGGCTCGCCGCGGCTGGTCGTGATCTGTGACTGGCCTGGTTTCCGTCGGTCAAGTTCGGCCTGAACCGTCTCTTCGTCGAGTTCCAGTCCTGCGGGACAGCCCGACACGGTGACCCCCATCGCCTCGCCGTGGCTCTCGCCGAACGTGGTGACCCGAAAGAGCCGCCCGAACTCGTTGCCGTTCATGTTCGAGGGTTGTGGCGTGGGGATTTGAAGGTTGCAATCCACACGGTGTTTTGCGATGCGAGCGGAACCTCGTGAACAATACTCCCGAAGCCCTCACGCTGAAAACTCGCGCGGATCGCGCTGCGCTCCTCGGTCGCTTCCTGTGGTGCTTGCGGCTCCGTGCTTCGTTTTCAGCGCTCGCCCTTCGAGTCCACCAGGACCGCACCACTCCACACCGCCCGCACGCCACCGCTGCCGTTACTCCTGCAACAAATCGATCGTGGCGGCCGCGAACGGGACGAGCATCTCGTCGGGGTGCATTCCGCCGTGCATGCCGACATAGGACAGTCCCTCGTCGCTCATGTCGGCGAACCCGTGGCGCGGAACCGCGAGCACATCGGGGCACCGCCGCTCGAACCGCTCGCTCGGCTCGCGGTCGCCGAACAGGTTTTCGGCGAGCAGTTCCTCGCGGGTCACCACCAGCGGATCCAGCGGATCGAGGCCCGTTTCGATCGCCGCGACGAGCGCGTCACGGTGGCCCTCGCGGGCGTGGAACTGGAGGTTGCGCGGCCCGCCGAGCGGCCGGATCGGGTCGCCGTTCGCGTCCCGGCGAAGATGCTCGTCAAGGGCAAGTTCCCGCAGGTCGACGGTCGTCTCGGGCGTCGCGTCGACCTCGCCGTGATCGGCGGTCACGACGAGCAGCGTCCGTTCGGCCACAGCTGGGTCGAGAAGTTCGACCACCTCCCGTTTCAAGGCATTGAGGACGTAGCCGAGCTGGGCGTCGGTCTCGGGATGAGCGACGCCGGCGTAGTGGGCCAGCGAGTCGACGCTCGGCACGTAGAGATAGCAGTACGTCGGGTCGGTCGCCGCCGCCAACTCTTCGCGGACGCGGTAGGCACCCTGCGCGACGTTGTGGTAGTCGCGGTGGCGCGCGCCGCGAGTCGCCTGGCGGGAGTACGACGAGTCCGCCTGGCCCGCCGGGGCGACGATCATCGAATCGCCGGACAGCCGGTCGTACACCGATCGTTCGTCGACTAGCACCGAAGCGTCGGTGTCGTGGAGGTGCGCGATCGGTTCGTCGTCCGCATCGGCGAACGGGAGCGTCTGGAGCGTCGTCCCGAGCTCCTCCGAGTACGCCCACCAGCCGAGCACGCCGTGTTCGACGGGCTGGGTCGCGGTGTTGTGCGTGGTGATCGCTGCCGCCGTCTCCGAGGGGTAGATGCTCGTCAGCGGCGTCACCGTCGCCCGTTCGGCGAGCGTTCCGAGAAACGGGTGATCAGGCCTGGCGCGCCGGAAATGGTTCCAGCCGAACCCATCAACCAGTGCGACGACGACGTGCTCCACTCCCTCGGTGTCGACGCCGTCGAAGACGTCCTCGGGGAGCGGCCGCCTCGCGTCGTCGTCGAACAGCGACAGCACGGTGTCGGCGACGTTCCCGAACGAGTAGTCCTCCCACGCGGGACGAACCATGCCCGGCGCGAGTTCGTCCTCGCGGAGAGTGGCGGCGAGATCGGTTCGAAGCACGAGTCGGAATCACATCGGTGGACAAAGAAGACACCGATCGAACAGGTGTCGCTGCCGTCCGTCCTCGCCGCTCACTCTGTGGTCTGCACGTCTGCCCCCAACCCCGCCAACTCCCCGAAGAAGTCTGGAAAAGAGACGTCGACGTGTTCCGAGCCCGTGATCGTCGTCCCGCCGTCCGCAATCAACCCTGCGACCGCGAGCGCCATCACGATTCGGTGATCACCGCGCCCGTCGACACGCGCTCCCCGGAGGTCGGTGTCGCCGCCGTGGACCGTGAGCGAACCAGGCGTCTCTTCGACCCGTGCGCCCATCGCCGCCAGCTCGTCGGCCATCGCGCTCACCCGATCGGTCTCCTTGTACCGGACGTGTTCGGCGTTCACGAGCCGCATCTCGTCGTCGGCCGCGGCCCCGAGGACCGCGAGCGTCGGGAGGAGGTCGGGCGTGTCGCCCACGTCGACCTCGACGCCCGAGAGTGCGGACCGCCGGACCGTGATGACGCCCGTCTCGCGATCCCACGCGATCTCGGCTCCCATCCGATCGAGGATCTCGACGATGGCGGCGTCGCCCTGGGCGCTCGGGTACGCGCCGTGGACTTCGAGCCCGTCGTCGGCCGCGAGCGCGCCCGCCGCGAGCAGGTACGAGATCGAGGAGAAGTCGCCGGGCACACGATACCGGCCGTCCGCCGCCGCGTACGACTGCCCGTCCGCGACCGCAAAGCCCGCATCGGTCGACCGGGTGTCGATCCCGAAGTCGGCGAGCACCTCGCGGGTGATCTCGACGTAGGGAGCGGACTTGAGTTCGGTTTCGAGGCCGATCTCGATCCCTCCTTCCATGTGTGCGCCGGCCATGAGGAGCGCGGTCACGAACTGCGAGGAGACGTCGCCAGGCATCGAGACCGTCCCGCCCTCGATCGGCCCGCCCACGACGAGCGGTGCCTGACCGTTCGCGCGGGTGCTCTCGGCTCGCCCACCGAGATCGTGGATCGCGTCGAGCAGCGGGCCGTGCGGACGCGAGCGCAGCGAGCCGTCGCCGGTGAGCACGGTGAGACCATCGCCGAGCGCCGCGGCCGCGGTCGTGAGCCGGATCGTCGTGCCGCTGTTAGCGCAGTCGATCACGTCCGCGGGCGTTTCGGGTCGCCCGCCGAACCCCTGGATCGAGAGTTCGTCGTCGGTTTCGGTGACCGTTCCGCCGTAGGCCTCGACGGCGCGCATCGTCGCCCGGGTGTCGGCGCTCACGAGCGGTCGTTCGATTACGGTCTCCCCGTCGGTGTAGCCCGCGGCGAGGATGGCCCGGTGGGTGTAGCTCTTCGACGGCGGCGCGTCGACCCGTCCCCCGACCGCTGATTCGCGGATTTCGGCGTCCATGATCGCCCGCACGGACGGGGATGGTATCAGGCTGCCGACCACGACAACAATCCGTTTATCGAAAACAGCGGACCGGCGTTCAGTGAGGGTTTTCGAAAATAGCTGGCTCGTGTGGGATGACTTCCGACACAAATGAGAACCGTAGTCCACACACTTCCCCAACCGATTCCTTCGCTCGGGCCGCTGGCCCTCACTCAGTCATCCCTCGCACGCGAGTTGCGCGCCGACGAGCGGCGCGCAGCCGCGCGCCACCCCAATGAGCGGATGTGTCCCGACCGACACATCCACGACAATAATCGCGCCCTCAGGTCGAGTGTTGCCGAAGCACTACCGTTTTGTTCGCGCCTGGCGAGGGTCGACCATGGACCCAGACCTCTCCACGCTCGACGAAGCGCTCGACGGGGCCGGCGTCGACGGCTATCTTCTCGACGCCGACTCCGATGTACCGGACCAGCGCTACCTCGCCGGGTTCGACGCGCCCGACCCCTTCGTGACCCTCTACGACGGCGACACACACCTCCTGGTCTCGGCGCTCGAATACGGCCGCGCGAAGACCGCGAGCCGGGCCGACACCGTCGCACGCCACAGCGATTACACCGAGGGGGCCGGCAGCCGGGAGGCCGCCGGCGAGGTGCTCGCGGCGTTCCTCGAAGACCACGACGTCTCGTCCGTCCTCGTCCCGCCGCGCTTCCCGGTCGGGGTCGCCGACGATCTCCGCGAGCGCGACGTCGCGGTGACCAGCGAGGACGACGGCGCGGGGGTCCTCACCGACATCCGAGCCGTGAAGACCGACGAGGAGATCGACCACGTCCGTAGTGCGCAGCGCGCCAACGAGCGCGCGATGGCCGCCGCCGAGGAGCTCCTGCGCGAGGCCACGATCGAGGGCAACCGGCTCGTCCACGACGGCGAGACGCTCACCGCCGAGCGCGTGAAGACCGAAATCGAGACCACCCTCCTCCACGAGGGGTGTGCGCTCTCCGAAACTATCGTCGCGAGCGGTGCGGACGCCGCCGATCCCCACGACCGCGGCAGCGGCCCGATCGCGCCAGGCGAGGCGGTCATCGTCGACATCTTCCCGCAGGACAACGATACGGGCTATCACGCCGACATGACCCGAACGTTCGTGAAGGGCGAGCCGAGCGAGGCGATCGAGGAGTGGTACGATCTCACCGAGGACGCCTTCGAGGCGGCACTCGACGTCGTCGAACCGGGCGCGACGGGAGCCGAGGTCCACGACGCGGTCTGTGACGTCTACGAGGACGCCGGCGAGCCCACGCTCAGAGCAGATCCCGAGACCGAGACAGGGTTCATCCACGGGACGGGCCACGGCGTGGGGCTCGCGGTCCACGAGATGCCGAGCCTGAGCTTCGAGGGTGAGGAACTCGAACCCGGCAACGTCATCACGGTCGAACCGGGGCTCTACGATCCCGATGTCGGCGGCGTGCGGATCGAGGATTTCGTGGTCGTCACGGAGGACGGCTACGAGAACCTGACCGACTACCCGAAGGCGCTCCGGGTCGAGTAACGGGTCAACTTCGACCGCCAATATTTTCAGCCGCGTGACTTTTGGAGAGGACATGCGCCGCCCGCCGATCGACGCGTTCGATCTCGCGCTCGGTGTCTACGTGGGGACGGTCGCGCTCGTCACCGCTGCCGCGGTGACCGGGCGAGGCCTCCTCACCCGGCTGCCGTTCGTGGCTGCTATCGCCGCCCTGCTTGTCGGTTCCAGCATCGCAGCAACTCGGACGAATCCCGTCGTGTGGCTGGTCGAACGCCGCCTCCATTCCGCGCTCGTGTTTGCTCCGACGGCTCCCCTGCTGGCCGTCATGGTCGGAGCTTCGTTCGGCGTCATCTCCTTCGAAACGACTCTTCTGTGGCTCCAGTATCTGCTCCCGCTCGCAGTTGCCGGACTGTTCGTGGCCGTCGTGGCGATGCGCCGCTACGTGGCTCATGTCCGCGAGCACGAGCGCGTTCTCGCCGAGTGGACCGCCGAGCCCGACGCCCGTTACAAATGGGGCGTCCGGACGCTGTTGTTCGTCGGTGCCGTGGCGTTCATCGTTGGCAGCTTCATGATCAGCCTCGAATTCGATACCGAAACGACGTTCCTCACCTCGTTTGGCGGCGTGTTCATCGCTTACGCGGCCTTCACGGGCCGCGAGCGACGATACACGCTTTTCGAGACCGGTCTCGTGGTACACACCTCGGGGACGATGAACGGGGTGTTCGTCCCGCTCGGGCGGCTCCGCTCGGTCACGCGGTCCGACCGCGTACTGACGATTCATCGCCGCCTGCCGTGGCCAATCCCGTTCCGGTGTTCGCTCGCCGCTATCGGGGACCCCGACACCGTCGAATCGACGCTGCGCGAGCGGCTCGGATAGCGGTCGGACAGGCTTTTGCCGCCCGCCAGGAAACGGCGAGCAATGAAACTACTCGTCGTCGGCGCGGGCACGATGGGTCGGTGGTTCGCCGAGACCGTCATTGCGGAACGAGCGGCGGACACCGATGTCGCCTTCACCGACGCCGATTCCGACGCCGCAACCGCCGCTGCCGACGCAATCGACGGACGGACGATACCACTCGACAGCGACGAGCACTTCGATGCGGTCTGTCTCGCGGTCCCGATCTCGGCGATCGAGGAACGCATCGCCGTGCACGCCCTGCAAGCCGACCGCGCGATACTCGACGTCACGGGAGTGATGGCCGCTCCCGTGGCGGCAATGGCCGAACACGCCGCGGACCGCGAGCGGATGAGCGTCCACCCGCTGTTCGCACCCGAGAACGCGCCAGGCACCATTGCCGTGGTCGCCGACGCGCTCGGTCCGGTGACCGACGAGATCCGCACGGCGCTCGCGGTCGAGAACGATCTCTTCGAAACCACACCCGCCGAACACGACGAGGCGATGGCCACGGTACAAGCCCGCACCCACGCCGCAGTGCTCGCCTACGCGCTCGCCGCCGAGGACGTTCGTGAGGAGTTCCACACCCCGATCTCCGGTCCGCTCGATGCGCTCGCCGAGCAAGTTCTCTCGGGCTCACCAGGTGTCTACGGCGAGATTCAAACTGCGTTCGACGGCGCGGAAGCGGTCGCCGCCGCGGCCGAGCGGATCGTCGACGCCGACGGCGAGGAGTTCGAGCAGCTCTACCGCGAGGCACGCGACGCACGCGCTGGGGAGTCGGACGACGAACCGGGCGACGATCCGGCCGGCGGCCGTGAGGTCGAGCGATGAACGACGAGCAGCGCGAGGCGATCCGCTCGAACGCGAAGTACCTCCGTGAGGTCAGACCCGTAGATCCCGAGGAGATCCACGAGTACGTCGACGGCCAGCCCCACCCCGCCGTCGTTCGGACCGTGCTCCGCGAGTCGGCGGTCGATCTCGGACTCGTCGAGCGGGCGGACGGGACCTTCGTTCCAGTTTCCGCAGAGCCGATCGCTCTCGACTTCGAGGGTGTCGAGCGCTTTCCCGAGTCCCACGCCAGGCGGCTCGAAGACATGCTGGTCGAGCGGTACGGGCCGGGATGGCCCGATGGTGAATCCGGCGACGGCCTCCGTGAGCGCATCCGGGCGTTCAAGGAGTCGTATTTCGCGGGTGCACCGGTAGAGTACGACACCGAGACGGCGCTCGCGTACGCGATCTACCACCTCCCGGATTACTACGCCGCGATCCAGTACGTGCTCGCCGATCTCGCCGCCGACGGGCTACTGTCCCGCCGGCTGCGCGTTCTCGACGTGGGCGCTGGCGTCGGCGGTCCCGCCCTCGGACTCGCCGATCTCCTCCCCGACGACGCGCTCGTCGAGTATCACGCAGTCGAGCCGAGTCCCGCCGCCGACGTGCTCGACGCGCTGCTCGACGGGACTGGGAGGAATTTCCGTCCGACGATCCACCGCACCTCGATAGAGGAGTTCGCGTTCGACGACGAGTACGATCTCGTGCTGGCGGCGAACGTGCTGAGCGAGCTCGACGAACCGATCGAAATCGTCGAGCGCGCGCTCGATGCGCTCAGCGAGGATGGCTCGCTGGTCGCACTCGCCCCCGCCGACCGCGAGACGTCGATCGGTCTTCGGGAGGTCGAGCGAAGCGTGGCCGACGAGGGGTCGGCGACGATCTACGCGCCGTCGGTGCGGCTGTGGCCAGGCCATGCGCCGGCCGACCGCGGCTGGTCGTTCGACGTGCAATCCGATCTCGCCGTGCCACCGTTTCAACGCCGCCTCGACGAGGCAGCGAGCGGTCCCGACGCCGAGCCAGGCGAGTTCGTGAACGTCGATGTCCAGTACTCCTCCTCGATACTCCGCACCGACGGCCGGCGACGGATCGAGTTCACGCCCGACGCAAACCGTACGGCGAAGATGGCCGAATCGGAGGGCCACGTCTCCGAACGAGTCGATCTCGTGGCCGCGAAACTCAGCCACTCGCTCGCGGCGGGCGACAACCCGCTGTTCAAGATCAGCGACGGCAGCGAACGAACCGACCACTACGCGGTCTGCGTGCGCGAGTCGGCGCTCAATCGTGACCTGTTGGCAGCGGAGTACGGTGCACTATTGCGATTCGAGAACGGTCTCTTGCTCTGGAACGACGACGAGGAGGCCTACAACCTCGTGGTCGACGGCGAGACGGTCGTCGACCGGATTCCCGTATGACGTGCTGTGCAGTCGGTGGCTGTGCCAGGACGCAGGAACGTTCGCTGGTTGCATCCGAGTGAAACGGGTTCCGTCCCACAGTATTTACCGATCGCCCACGAGAGCGGGACATGACCCAGAAGGTCCTCTTCGATACCGATCCCGGCTGTGACGACGCCGTCGCGCTCGCGCTCGCGCTCGCGAGCGACGAGATCGAGGTCGTCGGCGTGAGCACCGTCGCCGGCAACACTACCGTCGCAAACACCACGCACAACGCGCTCGCGATCCTCGAACTCCTCGATCGAACCGACGTGCCCGTGGCGCGTGGCTGCGCCGGTCCGCTGTGTCGCGACCTCGAAACCGCAGAAGAGATCCACGGGCCGGAAGGGATCACCGGCAACCCGCCCGAACCGACGAGCGAGCCCGTGAGCCAGCACGGCGTCGAGTTCATCCGCGACCGCGTCCGCGAGTACGGCGACGACCTCACGATCGTCGCGATCGGCCCCCAGACCAACCTCGCGACCGCGATCGCGATCGACGAGGACCTCCCCGCGACCGTCGACGACATCTACCTGATGGGCGGTGCGGCGCTGTGTCCCGGCAACGTCACCCCGGCGGCGGAGTTCAACTTCTACGTCGATCCCGAGGCCGTCTCTCGGGTGTTCCGTGGCGCGACGCCCAAGGTGGTCGGCCTCGACGTCACCGAGGCAGCGACGATTCCGGTTGCGACGATCGAGGAACTCGTGGCGGAAGACGAGCCCCAGCGCACGCTCGGCGCGTGGCTCGGGTACAGCGAGATCGATGCGATCCGCGATGGCGCGCTCGCTGGCGACCAAGCGATCCACGACGCGACCGTGATCGTCGACATCCTCGACGACGTGCTCGATTACCGGGAGGTACCGGTCGCAGTCGGCACTGGCGACGGCCCCTTCCGTGGGGCGATCGCGCCCGACATCGATGGGGCGACCGACGACCTTCCGAACACGCAGGTCGCACTCGACGTCGACGAGGCGACCCACCGCGATCGGATCGTCGACGGGATTCGCGGGCTGTAGTCGGGCCTCGCCGGTGCGCTTTTGCGACCCCCGCCCGGATGCGGCGCATGCACGTTCTCCTGACGAACGACGACGGGATCGAGAGCACGGGCCTCCAGGTGCTCTACGAGGCCCTCGACGAAGCCTGTGAGGTCACGGTCGTCGCGCCCGCCGACGACCAGAGCGCGGTCGGGCGCACCCTCTCGAACCGCGTCACCGTCGAGGAACACGAGTTGGGCTATGCGGTCGACGGGACACCCGCCGACTGCGTGGTGGTGGGTGTCGGCTCGCTCTGTCCCGACATCGATCTCGTGGTGTCGGGCTGCAACCAGGGCGCGAACCTCGGCGAGTACGTCCTCGGCCGCTCCGGTACTGTCAGCGCCGCGGTCGAGGCAACCTTCTTCGATGTGCCCGCGATCGCGGTCTCGCTCTACATCCCCGGCGGCGACATCGACTTCCGGGAGTACGCCGCCCGCGAGGCCGAGTACGGCGAGGCGATTCGGGCGACGACACACCTCGTCGACAACGCCACCGGCAACGGCGTGTTCGAGCACGCCGACTACCTCAACGTGAACGCGCCGATCCCCGAGCGCGCGACCGGCGATCGCGCCGCGATGGAGACCACCCGTCCCTCGACGGTCTACGAGATGGACGCCGTCCGCGACGGTTCGACCATCACCCTCAGCGATCACATCTGGCAGCGCATGGACGAAGGCGACGTCCCCGACCCGGAAGGCACCGACCGCCGTGCGGTGGTCGAGGGTCGGGTGAGCATCTCGCCGTTGACCGCACCCCACACCACCGAACACCACGACACGCTCGATGCGGTGTGTGCGGCGTACGGCGACGGCGGGTGAATCGACACCGGCCCCGCTCGACGTTCCCGGTGATCGTCTCGGTCAAAGCAATCATGATCCACGGTAACGATTATTGTGGTAGCCATCGAAGTCCGTACGCACTCCCGACGAGGCCAACGAGCGATGGGTGGTGGCGTCGAACGGAGCGCGACGGAGGCGAGACAATGTCAACGACAGAAACAAACACGGAACTCGTCCGGCGCTATCTGAACGCGTTCAACGAGCGGGACGAGGACACACTTTCGGAACTCCTCGCAGAGGACGTCGTCGAGCACGGGGCGCAGGAGGAGCTGCACGGCCACGAGGAGATCCTCGCGTACCTCGACGCACATTTCGAGACGTTCCCGGACTACTCGGGGACGACCGACGCCGTGATCGCAGAAGACGATACGGTCGCCGTCCGATACACGGTCAGCGGGACTCACACGGGCGAGTATCGGGACGTCGAGCCGACGGGCCACACGGCCGAGTGGACCGGGATGGCCACCTACCGGATCGACGGCGACGAGATCGCGGAGATCTGGCTCGAAGAGGATCGGCTCGGTCTGCTCGAACAGCTCGAAGTCGTCGATCCGCCCGCACATCTGCGGATCTGACTTCTCACTCGCGGTCTCTCCGTGAGGGTCGAGTTCGCGCTCGACCGAAGGGAATGACGCTACGTTCGCCGATTGCTGCTGTGACGGACGGCGGTCGGCGTCATCGGTTGTCGCGCTGCTCGACCTTGTTGAGTTCGATCAGCAGCCGGAAAGTCGCCTTCACGAGGTTGTCGTCGACGCCGAAGCGTTGGGCGTTCTCGCCGGCGCGTTCCATCACGCGTTCCTCCTGTCGCTCGTCGGTCGTCGGAAGGTCGCGCTCGCGCTTGACATCGGCGACCGTCTCGGCGACGTACGTGCGTCGCGCAATGAGTTCGACCAGTTCCTGGTCGATGGACTCGATCTCCGCCCGCAGCTCGTCGAGGCTCATCCCGTCCATGCACCGTCGGTCCGGGTCGTCGTCAGCCATGTATGTCCCTCGTACTCGTCCCACGCCTCTTGTACCTTCTCGACTCCGGATCGGTCGCCGACCGCGACGTAGCTCGGGCCGGTCCCGGAGAGCGAAACCCCTTCGACGCTCCCGAGTGCAGTGATCGCCGGCTCGGTCGGGAAGTCGAGCGCCGCACAGAACGCGAGACCGTTCACGGTCATCGCCCGCTCGTACTCGCCGGCGAGCGCGAGATCGGTCGCCACCCTCACGACTGGTGCGACCCGCTCGCACCGCGCGGTATCGGCGTCGGCACTGAACGCGCGCTCGTCGGGCGTCCACACCGCAACGTCCCACGCGATCGTCTCGCGCGCGAGGAGTTCGTCGCTCGTGTTGTCCGTGACGGTGACACCACCGAGCATGCTCGCGCTCGCGTCGTCGAACGCACCCGTCACAGTGACGCCAGCCTCGCGGGCGGCGCGTACGCCGAGCCTGGCGGCCCTCTCGCGCGATACTGCCACCGTGCTGCCGTCCGGTGTGTGTCCTTCGCCGTCGTCGATCGCCACGCCGAGCGCGTCGAGCGTCGCCAACACGGTGGCGTTCGCCGCAGCACTCGAACTCTTCAAGCCGGCAGCCATCGGCACCTCGCTTTCGGTGTGGACGTGCCCCCCCTCACCGTCACCGTACTCCGCGATAACGAGTTCGACGCACCGCTCGATCAGCCGGGTGTCGGCGTCCGGTGCGCCGTCGATCTCACCGGTGACACCCCCTTCGTCGTGGAGTTCGACCGTCGCGGCTGTCTCGCGATCGATGGCGAACGCCGCGCCGCAACCGGTGGCGAGCGCGTTCACGATCGTGCCCGCAGCCGGCGCGCTCGCACGTCCGTGCATGTGGAAGGCTCCCGGACAGTCGCACTTACCGCTGCCGGTCGGCGTTCGAGCACGTCGCTTTTGCTGGTGGCGTCGCTACTGTCCGCATGAGCCAGCGCAGCGAGTTCTCGCCGGATACCCTTCCAGTGGATCTCACCGATGCTGGGATCGTGGTGGAGTACACCGATGGCCGCGAGGTGTTCTACGGCGGCGTTCCCGAGACGGTCACCGGCGAGCTCACGACCGCACCGGGCAAGGAGGTCCACGTCCTCGTCACCGATCCCACCGAAACCGAAGGTGTACTGGTCTACGTCAACGACCGGACGACCGCCGACTCGATCATCGCGGACACGGGCGTGGGACGCGTCCTGCTGGATCAGGACGAGGAGACCACGCTGTTCCCGGGCGTGAGCGTCCACGAGACGGGCTATCGAACGATCGTCGACGCCGACCCCGAGACCGCCCGTGGCCGAGTGTTCGTCTTCGAGGAAGACGACATGGGCGAACGATCCTTCGAGATCGTCGAGAGCGAGTGACCCGTCGAACGGCTTCGAGAGCCGTGTGTTCGCGTCATACAGATTCGAGGGTATGTATTTACCCGAAAGACGTTGTTCTCGAACAACTTCGGTTCCGATGACGTTCGACCGGACCGATCTATTATGGCTCCGGCAGTCGTTACTGGCGGAAGTCTGCCGATCACACCGTGCATTGATAGATAAACACAACCACGGTAATGCGTCGGCGGAGCAAACCCGCAGAATAATTATTATATACCGGCGCGAATCAGGGCCGTGTCCGAACCAGAGACTACGGAGATCGAACCGGGGGCGTCGGAGACCGACGGCGGAGAATCGTTGTACGAGCGCCTCGGGGGTGCGTACGGCATTGCTGGAGCGGTAGACGATCTGGTCGATCGACTGTACGAGAACGACGCCGCCAACCAGAACCCCGCGGTGCAGGAGTTCCACGAGGAGGGCGGGAAGGCGGGCTTCAAGTACCTCGTGACGGCGTGGTCCATCGAGGCAACCGGCGGCCCGGAGATCTATCCGGGCCGCGACATGGACGAAGCACACGCCGATCTCGATGTCAGCGAACACGACTTCGATATCGTCGCCACGTCGATTCGACAGAGCCTCCATCAGGTGGGCGTGCCTGAAGAGGAAGAAGCGGAGTTCATGGAGATCATCGAGAGCTACCGGGACATGGTGGTCGCCGACCGCGACTACGACGAGGACGAAATCCCGGACTTCGTCGAGAGTCCGACTTCCTACTAGCGACGACCGGTGGTATCGAGCACATCGTTGCACGATCGGACGTCCAGCAGAACGCCGAGGAGTAGCGGACCGATCGGAGGAAGGAGAGGCCGTCGGGCGGTTCAGATTCCGGGGACGCCGAGCGCGTCCGGCGTGACGAACCCGACCGTCGCGAGCACGTACGCTACGATGAAGACCACGACCCATGCGACGAGACCGATCCCGGCCGCGGCGACCCAGCCGCCGGGATAGCGCCAGTTGATGACGCCGATCCAGATAACGAGCATCAGCAACGGCCCGAGAAGCGGGATCCAGCCGACGAAGAAACTCACCAAACCCCACACTAGCGCGCCGATCAGAGCCGTGATGGCGGCGTTGACGTAGCCGACGTCACGGTCGGCGACGAGTCGAACCCCGGCGTAAATTCCTACTGTCCCGAGGATCAGACTGAGGAGAAAGAAGATGACGCTGTCGAGGACCGCCATCAGTCCGGCCTCCAGTCCATCGTGATCGTCACCGACTCACGACGGCCACGAAGGATCGAGGAACTCTCCCGTGCCCCGACCTCGAAGCCGATGACCGAGGGCGGACGAAGCGAGATCGTCTTGTTGCCGATATCGACGTCGAAATCCTCGCCCGATTCGAGATCGTCCGCGATCTCGCGGAGGCGGTCGGCGGCCTCGGTCCGGTCGAGTTCGTCCTCGTCGATGTTCTTTTCCGCCATACTCCCGACTACGCGACGATTCGGATTAAGTATTACGCCGATTAATAGTGGTAATCGAATATCGCTCCCGACACGACCTAACGACGACGCGATCGGCCGAACAGGCGGGATTCAGGAATCCGGCCGTTACTGGATGTAACTCGGGTCCTCGGCGTCGCAGTTCGACTCGTGCTGTGTCGCGTCCTCGGTGTCGTCGAACATGAGCCCGCACTCCTCGCACTCGTACCACGTCGTGCCGTCGCGCTCGGTTTCGACCACCATGTCGTGATTTCGGTCGCCGACCATCAAATACGTTACTCCGGGTGGGAACGCTGAAGACGGTCGGTCCACAAGCCGCAGTATGTCCGGTGCGGACGACGACGGCGTCGAACTCACGGTGTCTGGCGCACAGAAACGCGACGCGGGACGGGGGGTGGCGCGACTCCCCGAATCCGCGCGGCGCTCGCTGGGCGTCCTCAGCGGCGACACCGTCGTAGTCGTTGGCGAACACGCCACCGTGGCGAAGGTCTGGCCCGCTGGGGGCGATCTCGCCGGCGATGCAGTCCGGATCGACGCCGATACCCGGACCAACGCCGGCGTGAACGTCGGTGATACGGTCCGTGTCCGACCGGTGTCGGTCGCCGACGCCGATCGGATCACGATCGACGTTCCGGGATCGGTCGACGCCGCAGCCGACGATCTCGCGGCGCTGATCAAACGTGCACTGCTCGATCGCCCGATCAAGGCGGGCGAGCAGTTCCGGATCGAGCGCCTCGGACCGACGGCCTTTTCGATCACCGCAACACGCCCGGAGGGCACCGTTCGGGTGACGCGGGAGACGCGGGTCACGACCCGCAGCGGGAGCGCGGCGTCGAGCGAGCCTGCCCAGACGGGGGCCACCGGTGACGCAGGGACGGCTCCCGCGACCGACACGACCGGCGGCGACGGCGCGCCCCGGGTGGCCTACGAGGACATCGGCGGCCTCGACGACGAACTCGATCAAGTGCGAGAAATGATCGAACTCCCCCTCTCCGAGCCCGAACTGTTCCAGGAGCTGGGGATCGATCCACCCTCCGGCGTGCTGCTCTACGGGCCGCCCGGAACCGGGAAGACGCTGATCGCGCGGGCGGTGGCAGGCGAGGTCGACGCCCACTTCTCGACCATCTCGGGACCGGAAATCGTCTCGAAGTACAAAGGTGAGTCGGAGGAGAAGCTCCGCGAAGCGTTCGACGCCGCGGCCGCGAACGAGCCCGCCGTCGTGTTCATCGACGAGATCGATTCGATCGGCGGCGCGCGCGGCGACGACGCCGACATGGAGACCCGGGTGGTGGCCCAGCTACTGACGCTGATGGATGGGCTGGAGGATCGGGGCCGAGTGGTCGTGATCGGCGCGACCAACCGGGTCGACGCGATCGATCCCGCACTCCGGCGGGGCGGCCGGTTCGACAGGGAAATAGAGATCGGCGTGCCAGGGGAGGTGGGCCGACGCGAGATCCTCGACGTCCACACCCGCTCGATGCCGCTCGCCGAGGACGTCTCGCTCGATCGGCTCGCCGGCCGGACCCACGGGTTCGTCGGGGCGGACCTCGAATCGCTCGCGGTCGAGGCCGCGATGGCCGCGCTCCGGGGCCGCGACGAGCGCGACGAACTCGACGTCACGCGGGCGGATTTCGAGCGCGCGATGGCGGCCGTCGACCCCTCCGCGATGCGCGAGTACGTCGCCGAAACTCCTGACGTGGGGTTCGAGGATGTCGGCGGGCTCGACGCCGCGAAACAGACCCTCACCGAGGCGGTCGAGTGGCCGCTCTCGTACGGTGCGCTATTTGAAGCGGCCGCGACCGATCCGCCCGCCGGCGTGTTGCTCTACGGGCCGCCCGGCACCGGGAAGACGATGCTCGCCCGCGCGCTCGCCGGCGAGAGCGACGTCAACTTCATCTCGGTCGCGGGCCCCGAGATCCTCGATCGCTACGTCGGGGAGAGTGAGAAAGCAGTCCGTGAGGTGTTCGATCGGGCGCGCCAGGCCGCGCCCGCGATCGTCTTCTTCGACGAGATCGACGCGATCGCTGGCGGGCGCGGCGAGAAACACGAAGTCACCGAGCGGGTGGTCTCCCAGCTCCTGACCGAGATCGACGGGCTCGCGGAGAACCCCAATCTGATGGTGCTCGCCGCCACCAACCGCCGGGACGCGATCGATCCCGCACTCCTCCGCCCAGGCCGGATCGAGTCCCACGTCGAGGTCCCCGCGCCTGACGAGGCCGCCAGACGCGCGATCCTCGGCGTCCACACCCGCGAGAAGCCGGTCGCCGACGACGTCGATCTCGACGCGCTGGCCGCCGATCTCGTGGGCTACTCCGGCGCGGATATCGAGGCGCTCTGTCGATCGGCCTCGATGCGTGCGATCCGCGAGATCGCGGGTGCGTACGATCCCGAGGAGGCCGAAACGCACGCCGACGAAATCCGTATCACGGAAGAACACTTCGAAGCCGCACGCGAGTCCGTCGAGCCGACCTTCGAGTCAGCTACCCACGAGTAAACTCGTGGGCTTGTCGGTGGACGCCCGCTTCAGCCGGTGCGCCATCGCTGACGGGTTCGGCAGGTTCAAACGAACCGTTTGCGGAAAGCATCCCCGACTTCAGGGCCAACTGACGGGTGGCCCATCCATCCCGAGACTTCTGCCCGGAACGGACGTGTTTGCGAGCGATGTTCTTCGCCGCGTTGTAGTCGGCGTGGAGTTCGTAGCCGCACTTCCGGCAGGAAAAAGAGTCGCCGTCACGGTTCTCCGAAAGCGTGGTTCCACACCGCGAACACCGTTGCGAAGTGTACGCTGGGTTGATTTGCTCGACCGAGATACCACGTTCTTCGGCCTTGTACGCCGTATAGTCGAACAGTCGCCGGAACGTCCATGCGTGGAACTTCTTGGCGTTCGCCATGCGGTCGCGGATGTCGGTCAAGTCCTCGAACGCGATGGTCGAGCAACCGTGCTTGACGGCTTCGGCGACGAGTGTTTTCGATTCGCGGTGCAACAGGTCTTCGACCCATCGCCATTCGCGGCCGCTGAGGCGGTGTAACGTGTCGTAAGCCGACTCCGTACCCGTTTGCTGAAGGTCGCCGCGCACCTGCTCGAATTGCCGTCGTCGGTGGTTGATGTAGTCCGCCGATTCACCGAACAGTCCGGTGGACGTAACGGCGAGATGCCCGTCAACGTTGAGGTCAACCCCGAGAACCGTTCCGTTCCCAGTGGTTGTCGAATCCTCATCGTTGTCGTACTGACGAAGGCCGACGTGTAGGTAGAACTCATCCGTCCGTTCACGGTACTGGAGCGTACTCGTGCGGAACTCAAAATCCCCGTTCAAGAGGTACTTCGCGTGGGGCGTGTCGCGCTCGGTATCACACGGCAGGACGTACTCACATTCGACGCGCCCGTTGACCGTCGAAAGCGAAGCGTGGTCACGGTAGAACGTCGCACTCCGCTTGTCGTACACGACGCTCGGAGCGTCGAAGAAGGGTTACGAAGTACGCTTTCGCTTCGCCCATCTATCGACGCCGGACTTGACGGCTTCGATGGCGCGGCGAGTGGCTTTCTGAACGAGGTTCGCCGTCAGGTCGGTGTCGTCGCGGAGCGAGTCGTACATCGCCCGCTCCGCTTTCGCCTTCGACGTAACACATTCGTCGCGGTAGCTGTTGTGCCACGCGAAGTCACTCGTACGGTTCGCGCAGTAGAGGAACTGGTCAACCGTTTCGTGGAGGTCATTGCGCCGCTCGTCGGGAACGTTGAGCTTGACGGGGACGGTACGGCGGATCTCCATCGACACTTCACATTAAGATGAGTTAGTTTAAGTGGGTATTGGTCGGGAGTCAGACAGCAGGAACAGCGGAACCGGCGGCTGTGGCCTTCCACGACACAGTTTACGCGATTCCTCCCACCCCTAAAGGGAAGGGCATCCTCGCCGTATTTGTGTGAGGTCGGCTCGCTCTCTCAGTCGGCCACCCGACCGCTCGTACCGCCCGCGCCGCCCGCTTCGCCAGTTTCGTCGGTCTCGCCGCCGGACGATTCCCGGACGAGCCGCGCCCCGATCCGTGCCAGCACGTACGTCCCACCCACGAACGCGGCGATGCCCGCCGCGAGCACCGGATAGGTGATCGCCCACAGCAGTACCGGGATGAGCAGCGCCACCCCGCTCACGACCGCCAGCTCGTCCCATCCGATCGGTCTGTCCAGCCGCGGTTCCCCGGTCCGCCCGTGCCGAGTCGTTTGTCGCCTCATACAGGTAGAGACACGGTCCCTACCCCAATAAGTGTAATCTGAAGACAATTTCTGTAACGAGTGTTACTGAACTCGATTTCAGTAGATAGCGGGGTCGAGCACACCGCGAAGCGGCAAAACGATCGTGACAATTACGCGTCGGTGCGCCGGGTGTCGACGAGCGCCAGGTCCTCGTCGAGGGTCGCGCGGAGTCGTTCGTCGCCGAGTGCGACGTCGATTTCGAGCTTCCACGGATCGGTCGAGCGCACGGTGGTGTGATCGTCGCTCACACACCAGTCGAGTCGCCAGTACGGCGTCGCCCCGAGGTCGATCCCGTGATCCCGGTAGAACGCCACCACGGGGGAGCGATCGAGCAGACTCAGCCCGATCGCCGAGCAGAGGCTGTGATCGCACTGCTCGCAGACGTGATCCGCCCGGAGTCCGACCCCGAGACAGCACTCGCCCTCCTTCGAGATTTCGGTACGCATCCGGCCGCTGCACTCGGGACAGACGCCGTCCTTCGCGAGACAGTGGAGGTGGCGCACCCGCTGGTCGAACGCGTCGAGTACTTCGGGGTTGGTGCGGTCGTGGAGCCCGCCAGGCGGGAAGGAGTACTCGCCGTGGGCGCGGCCACACTCGGGGCAGTCGAGCGCCAGCATCTCGTCGGTATAGCTCGCGACGAGCGGTTCGCCACACCTGGTGCAGCCGTCGTCGATCGCGAACGGTTCGAGCCGCGGATGCTCGTTGAACGAGCCCGCGAGCACCGCCCGGACGACCTTCGCACCGGCGTTCCGAAGTTCGTAGCCCTCGTCGGTCTTCCGGACGTACTGGTCGGTGAGCTTCCCGAGGTGGTAGTTGAACTGTGCGCTGTCGCGCATCCCAACCGCGTCGTTGAGTGTCGAAAACCGCACGGGTTCCTCGTCGGCGCGCCAGAGCGCTTCGAGGATGCTCAGCCGGGTCTCGTTCCCGATGAGCGCGAACGCGTCGGCCGGCGCGACGCACTCGACACACTCCTGGATGTCCGGCTTGCTCATACGCGGACTACTGGCAGGGAGGGTAAAAGCTTTCTCTGGGAGTCGGTCGGCAGCGACGAGATCCTGTCGTCGACGGTCGGTATCGCGCCAGCCTGACGTCACCGACCGCGCTCCAGCCGGTGGCGGACGTTCCCGAGTGAACCCGCGAGTCGTCGCTGGATGCGCCGACGCTGATACACTCCTTCGCCGACACCCCAGACCAACAGGACGCCCAGCGAGACCACCACGATCGAGAACGCCCAGATCGGCATCCACGTCGGCTTGAACCACGGCGAAACCCGTCGCCAGCTCTCGGCGAGACCCGTGACTCCGGCCGGCAGTGGCGTTTTCGCGACCACACCCTTGACCACACTCGGAATCGTCGGCGCGCCGGAGACGCCCGTCTCGCTCCCGCCGTAGAGCGTGACGTTCCCCGAGGCGTTCTGATCGGTGATGGTCGGTCCGCCTGGCTCGTCGCCGTGAGCGATCCGCTCGGCGTCGTAGGTGGCCCACGGTGCGTCCATCTCCCAGACCACCTCGCCGGCCGGCGTAACCTCGATCACCCGGTGGTTCATCGAGTCCACCACGAGCGTGTTGCCATTGGGAAGGCGATCGGCGTCACGGGGCCAGTTCAGATCGCCGGTCAGCGTCCAGGTGCGTTTCCACTCGCCCTCGCCCGGCGGCCCGCCGACGCGGGCGTACTCCACGATCCGGTCGTTTTCGGAATCGGCCACGAGGATCGTCGGCGTCCCGTTCTCGCTTTCGAAGTAGGTCGGGTTGTGCTGTTCGTACAGCGTGTCGTGGTCGTCGTCCGCACCGAGGCGCAGTTCGATATCTTTCGTCGAACGGTTGATCGAGATCACCTGATCCATGTTGCGCACCGAGACGAGGAACTCGCCGTCACGGACCGCATCGACGTCGTTGACGTGGGTCCAGTCCTCGGTTCGGACTCCCTTGTCCGCGTCGGCAGGGTAGTGGTTCTTGAACAGCCACTTCCACGTGACTTCGTCGGCAGTGCGGTTGTAGACGAACACCCGATCCCGGCTCGGGCGATTCTCGTCGTAGTTGATACCCGCGACGAGGAGTTCGTCGCCGTTGATGAGATCGACGTCGTGGATGTCGACGAGATCGAACCGCTCGGTCCAGACCCGTTTCTGAGTACGAGGATCGTACTCGTAGACCACCGTGTTGCCCTGGACCGGGTTCACGACCAGCAGGTTGCCGTTCGGCAGCGGGTCGACGTCGTAAAACCAGTTATCGACCCCGTCCGGCCCGTCGTGTGTCCACTCAACGGCACCCGATTCGTTAACCGAGACGAGCCGGGCCGGGCGGCCGGGCAGCGAGACGTTGCGTGCGTTCCAGCCCTGGCTGGCGACCACCGTATCGCCCTCCGGCGCGGATTCGGTGACGTCGGCTTCGAGCGTCGGCTCCTCGTACGAGAGCGTCAGCACGCCGCTGAACAGCAACAGCGAGACCACGATCGCCCCGAGTAGCCCCCGCACGAGCCACCGACGGGGCGGCAGATCGGCCATACCAGATCATGTCCGAATCGAACAATAACAGTTGCGAAACGGATGGGACAACGGCGAGAGCGCGATAGGGACCGCTACGTGGTGATTGGCTAGAACGTACACAAGAGCGGGCGTACAGCGCGATCGTTGACCCGTGAGCTGCTCCTTCAGAGCTGGCCATCGGTGTATCCCGTGACGCGCTGTTGAACGTATGCGCGAACGACGATGCGCACTATGCCCTCCACATGGTTGTGGGCAAGGAGGCGTACTGATTGTCATTACCCGTATGGTTGATTCGAGTCGCCCACGATTCTGTCGTGGTACAATCCGCGCGAGTCAAGTCATACGTCGGTGAGTGAGTAAAGAGCTACACAACGTCTGAAATACGCGAGAAGTCGATCGAATGTGTTGGAAGTTCGATACTTTCGTCGAACGCATTCCAGATGCGTTTGTTGATTCGTCCGTCGCTAAAGTTCAGATCATGCCACCAGATGTGTTTCAAGATACGGTCGTCTTCGATATCGTTGATGCCTGTGAGGACATCAAATAGGATTTCGACGAAGTGGATGTCGTCAAGTACAGGAAGTTGCGGATCAGGGTTGCCTGGCGTTGGGAAGTGCTTGGGGAATACGACTACATCAGGGATTACGCTCCCCTCGTTAGTGACGGCACCTGCTGGTGGGTCTCGAATAACCATATAGCTCGGGTCCTGCGATTGGTTGAACCCCCAGCGGACAGCTCTATTGATGACCTCGTTCAAACGTGAGGACGGTGACTTTGTGTTTCGTGCATTTCTCTCGGACCATAGCATCAGCACGTCAGTGTTACTCGGAACTAATAGGTGGCCGATGGACTGGCCCTCACCACCCTTCACGTCCATCGCGAAGGATTCACCAGTATCATCCAGCCTCCCTTTGAAGTCGATACGCTCACTCCCTCGCTGGTCAACGTACGTTAGTAGACCTTGCTCCTCTGCAGATTCAAGGAAAACGTCACGCACGACATCCTCGTTGTCTGCTCCGTGGCCCTGTCGATACATTCCTCCAAGGGAGAAGACGGCGTCCCGAAGTTCCCGTGAATAGTCTTGGGGAGTGATTGCCTCGTCATCAAACACTTCCGGGTGAGTGTCTCCGAGATTCTCTATCAATCGTTTCACCTCTTCCAACGTCTTCTTACGGTCTGCAGTGCCCAAGTCTGTGAATCCGAGCGTATCTGTCCAGGGGTCTTTCTCTACCACATACTGATTCGGACACCGTCTCTGCAAATAGAATAGATCCGAGAATATCGATGCATAGGTTTCTACCTACGCAAACAGATAGGTCTTCAGTTCGGTGAACGAAACGAGACCGCACGGATGAGTGGATAGTGGGTTTAGCTGTCTGCTGGTTCGAAGTCCGCTAAAAGTCGGCCAGCGACTGTTGCTGAATGGGGGCGAGACGCTCTTCGATGACAGCTCTGAACTCTTCGTTCAGCTCGTACCCGATGCACGCCCGCTCAAGGTCAAGAGCTGAGCACGCAGTCGTGCCGCTTCCGAAGAACGGGTCGAGGACGGTGTCCCCTTCATCTGTTGAGACCTGAACGATTCGGTTGCTGAGCGAGACAGGGAACGGTGCTTTGTGCAGGACGTTCGTGCCGACCGACCCCCGCTTCACTGGATGCCGCCAGAGATTGCCGAGCCGATGTCCGGTCTCCACCGCGGGGTCTTCAGTACCGTTTGAACCACGCTCCTCACGAAACTTGTGGCCCTTCGACTTAGAGAGGTAGACGACATACTCCTTCTTGTTCACGACGTTCCGGGCGGTCATCCCTGCGATGGCGGTCGGCTTGTACCAGGTGACCACGTCCTGAAGAACAAAGCCTACCTCTTCTGCTCGTTCAGCGATGTGATATGGGAGGAGTTGGAGGTCCCCCCGCTCCATCACGGTGTCAACGACAATCCACATCGTCCCGTCGTCGGCGAGTTTGTCGTAACACTCGCTCCATACTGTCTGCATCCGGTCGTGATACTGATTGTATGACTCATCGTTCGTGCCTATCTGGTCCTCGTGACCGTAGTCCTTCAAGTTCCAGTAGGGGGGCGATGTAATCACAGACTGGATTGACCCGTCCTCAACGGCTTCCATATTCTCACTTGACCCCCAGTGTACGTCCAACTGGTCGAAGGTGTCGATGTCTGGCATCAATTGGTCACTTCTCCGGTAAGGTTCGTGTGAGCGAGTTTCTCAACGACCCGGTCTTCGCCTGTGACCGTATCCACGAGGCTGTCGCCACCGTTGATGACGTAGACGGCCTCACCCTCGTCTGAACCAACGATAACGCATCGACGGACTGCTTCTTCGAGGGGAATCGGTCCCGTTTCGTCGATCTCTTGATTGTCTGTTTGTGTCCGATCTTCCTTGAGCCAGACGTTGCCTGGGTCCTTGCCGTTCTCATTGTACCGACTCACTTTCTGGTCATGGTATGCACTATTGCCCTTCCTCCGTTCCCCACCCCACTCGTGCCCTTCGTAGACGTGTGCAACACGTATTCGGTCCTTCTCGAACCGATATTCGCGCTTGTTCTTGACAAAGAAGAGAATCTCGTCGTATGCGCTCTCCATGTCTGCCCCTCGGTCTTCCCATCGATGGACAGTGATGGTGTTCTTCAGCACAAGGTTTGCCTCCCCTCTGGCATGGTCTGCTATTGCCATCGCTGCAGGCCACATTCGACCGCCTCGGTAGTCGTTTGGGGCAATGACCCAGAGGACCTCACTATCGCTCATTCGGTCGTAGATAGATGACCAGAGACCACTCGTCTCATCTAGCAAACCGTCTATAGAAGTCGCCTGAGAAACACAAGCAGTGAGGTCAACGAAGTACATCCGATCATCTATCCCTTCTCGTTCTCGGTGACTTGAGTTCTTCATTCTACTCCCGAATGCATAGGTTTCTACCTAGGCATAGGTGATTAGGTATGTATAGTTTATGACCGACCTAAAGAAACATCTCTGTGAATGAGTTTGACGCTGACGGACGCCAAACGGACCATCCTCGCTCTCCTCGCGGACAAGCCCCGGCATGGATACGCGCTCGCGAGCGAGGTTGGCGTCCAGGGGAGCACAATGTATGAACACTTGCAGCAGCTCGAAGGAGCAGGCTACGTCACAAGTCACGAAGACGGTCGCAGGAGGATGTATAAGCTCACTCGGCGAGGTGAACTGACTGTTGAAGCCGATCAGATCGGTGACTCCACTGGCTAACAGTATCCCGCACTGGCGAGCGAGACTTCTCTTCCCAGAGGAGTGCAGCGAGACTCACAAACGTACTGTGTATTAAAATTCGTTTACTGAAGACATTAATCCCAGAACGACTGGGTGCGAGCGTACTGGCGTTCCTGGGCTAAAATGTCGCGATAGAAGTCGTCCTCGTTCTCGCGGAGTTTCGCGATGATTCGGGCGGCGTTGTGCGGGCCGACCCCGCGGGCAGCGAGCGCGATCACGGCCTGCTTGCCGTGACTCTGGACGAGCGTCGCGGCCTGGTGTGCGCGCTGAGTCTGCTTTTCCTGCTCGTCGTCCTTCTCGTCGGCCCGGACGGCCGCGACGACCTCCTCGGCCCACGGGTTGAGCGCCGCGATCCGGGTCGACCCACACAGCGGACACTCGGGCTGGTCGGGAATCCGGCCCACCTCCTGGGTGCGCTCCCACTCCTCGCAGTGCAGACAGAGCAGGCGCATCCGATCCTCCCGGATCCGCTCGCGGATCGTCTCGATCACGCTCGCATCGGCATTTTCGGGCGCAAGTAGCTCCGTGCCAGACGATCGGCCATCGATCCCGATCGGCGTGCGCCCGCCGTGGGTTTCGATCGCGATCTCGCCATTCTGAATCGCCGCGAGGATCTCGCCGGCAATCTCGATGGCCAGATCCTCGTGGAACACCTCGCGGACGGCCTCGTCGTACACCGGTGTGCCTTCGAGCGCCGCGAGCAGCCGATCCCGACCGAACCGCTCGTTGCCCTGCCACGACTTGAGCGCGCCGAAGGTGGCCGCGACCTGGGCGAGCTTGAACTTCAGCGCGTCGGAGTTCTTGAGGCTGAGTTCGATGATCCCCTCAACGTGTGCGGGGTCGGTTTCTTCGAGAATTTCGACAATATCTCGACCCGCTATGCCGCGGGGGACGTCAAGTTCGATCCGGTAGGGATCGATCTCCATCCCGACCGAAGAGCCGGTTTGCTGGCCGAGCAGCGCCGACAGCACGCGCCCGAGCGTCTCGTTCACGGTGTGACCGAACGCGGCGTTCACCACCGCGTCGCGGTTCTCGAACTCCACCACGATCCGGTCGTCGGTCGGCATCGGTGCGTCGGTCTCGGCGTGGCGTTCGATCGGGCCGAGCGCCTCGCTCGCGGTGTACTCGTCAGTCGGATAGCGATCGACGAGATCGCGCGCCACCCCATCTCGCGACGCTCCCCCGGAAAATGACTCGCCTGCCCGTCCGCGAATCGCGCCGACCTCGCCCGCGACCGGTTGCGGCACCGGGATCTCCTGACCGGTCCAGGAAGGCACTTCGCCCGCGGGGTCCTCGATCGGGCTCACCTTCACTTCGCTCTCTTCGTCGTCGACCTCCGCGATCCGCCACATCTCGCCCCGTTGAATGAACACCTCACCTGGCCCGGCGAAGTTGACCACGAAGCGCTCGTCGAGCGTGCCGATCGTCCGACCGGAGGCCATGTCGGCCACAGTATAGGTCTCCTCGTCCGGGATCATCGAGAGGTTGGCGTAGAAGTACTGCCACGTGCCGCCCGATTTTTCGAGACGGTCGGCCTCCTCGTCGAGCCAGAGGATCCGATTGCCCGAGAGTTCGCGGACGACCTCTTTGAACCGCTCGCGCGAGAGGTCGCGGAACGGATAGGCACGAGTGACGATCTCGTAGGCCCGCGCTGCGGCGATCTCGCCGAAGTCCATCACGAGCCCCGCGATCTGGTTCGCCACCGTGTCGAGGCTGCCGTGGTGGATTTCCGCGGGTTCGACGAGGCCCTCATGCGCGCGCCGGCAGATCGCGAGCGCTTCGAGTGTGTCGTCCGGCCGGGTCGTGAGCACAGTTCCGGACGAAAGCCGGTCGGCGCGGTGGCCCGCCCGCCCCACTCGCTGGAGGAGGCGGGCGACTTCACGAGGGCTCTGGTACTGGATCACATGATCAACCCGTCCCACGTCGATTCCAAGTTCCATCGAGGACGTGCAAAGGAGTCCGTCGAGTTCGCCAGCCTTGAACGCGTCCTCGATCTCGATCCGGGCCTCCTTCGAGAGCGAGCCATGGTGCACTCCAATAGGAAGGTCAAGCGCGTTGCACCGCGAACCGAGCGCTTCGGCGGTCTGGCGGGTGTTGACGAAGATCAGCGTCGACTCGTTGTCGGCGACGAGATCGCGGATCGCGCGGACGTGGCTCGCGAGCGGGGGTTCGGTGGCGAGTTCGCCCGCGAGCCGTTCGTCCTCGTCGGTGACGTGGGGCTCGCGAACCCTGACGTCGAGTCGACTGCCGACATCGACCTCGATGAGTTCACAGCCCCGACCGCCGGTGAGGAATGCGCCGACCTCGCCGGGGTCGCCGACGGTCGCCGAGAGCCCGATCCGCTGGAACGCGTTCGCGAGCTCGCGGAGGCGTTCGAGCCCGATCGTGAGCTGGGCTCCGCGCTTCGACGCCGCGAGTTCGTGGACCTCGTCGATCACGACGTGCGAGACATCCGAAAGCGCTTTCCGGAGTTTTTCGCCCGTGAGCATCGCCTGAAGGGTTTCGGGCGTCGTCACGAGCACGTCCGGTGGGTCGTCGGCCTGTTTCTGTCGCTGGTACTGGGTGGTGTCGCCGTGGCGCACGTCGATATCCAGATCGAGCTGATCGCCCCACCAGTCGAGCCGATCGCGCATGTCGCGGTTGAGCGCCCTGAGCGGCGTGATGTAGAGCACCGAGATGCCGAACCGTTCCGTCCCGGCGACCGCGTCGAACACCGGCAACATCGCGGTCTCGGTTTTGCCGGTCCCCGTCGGTGCGATCACGAGTCCGTCTCGGCCGGTGGCGAGCGGCGGGATCGCCTTGCGCTGTGGCTCGGTTGGCGTCTCGAATCCGCGTTCTGAGAGCGCCGTCCTGACAGCGCTGCCGAGATGCGTGAAGGCCGCCGCAGAGTCGGCGGCCTCGCTGTCTGCCATTGGAGTGGAAAAGAGCGCGAGCCGATTAAGAACTCCGTCTCGTCGGCGTTTCGGCAGAATCGGCGATCAGTTTTCGAGCGCACGCTGTCGTTCCCGCACCACGTCGGCGACGGTCTCATAGTCCACGATGCCGGAGAAACTCAGCATCGAGCTGTTCTCGATTCTGAGTGCAATGGCCTCGTTGACGACTACGATTCCCAGCGCGATAGCGTCCGCCGATTGCGTGCACTCACGATAGGCTAACGGGGAATGCTGATTCAGACGTCCCGATATGTGCCGAGGCGCGTCCCGTCGAGCAGGTACGCCTCGCCTTCCGCGAGTCCGTCCGGCAAGAACGGTGCGAGGAACTCTTGGCCAGGCACGTTCACCCACGTCCCGCCCGATAGATCGTTGAACGCCGGGAACACCACCAACTCGCCGTCGATCGCGAGTTCCTCGTCGTGGTGGTCGCGAAACGGCTCCGGGGCGAGCCGACCACGGAGCCAGGCGCGCTCGGCCCGGCTCCCGCCCACGTCGTCTTCCAGGCGCACGGTCGGATGTTCGTGGCCGATACAGACCACCTCGCACTCCAGGACCTCCTGGCTCGGCCACGTATGGCCGTGTGAGAGTCCCACGTCCCCGAACGTGGTGCCGTCGGTCGGTGTCACGTCGATCTCGATCCCCACATCGTCGGCCAACGAGTCGATCTCGCCGTCGTGATTCCCTTTCACGACCGTCACCGACGCCCGACCGTCGAGTGCGGCGAACAGTGTCGTGAGTTCGTCGCGTTCGGCTCCCCGTGCGCCGCCGATCGCGTGGGCGAGATCGCCGAGGAACACGACGCGGTCGACACCGGTCGTATCGAGCAACGAGAGGAGGTGTTCGCGCCGCTCGCGTGATTGGCTCGGAAGCTCGACGCCCTGTCGACCCAGCCCGGCTTCGAGCCCGGCGTGGTAGTCCGCCACGCAGAGTGCGCGCTCGTCATCGCCCTCGATCACGGCAACGGATTCGCCGGGCACGGGTTCGACGCGCCCGGACTCGGCCCGCGCCATCAGATGGGTTTGAGCGTGTCGTCGTCGGGCTCGTAACACTCGCCGCTCATCAGCGCGTCCTGAATGCCGTCTTCGGCCTTGTCGGGAGTCAGCCCGTACTCCTCGATCACGCGCTCGACGACCGCTTCACGGTCCGCACCGTCGCCGTCGTCGAGGTCACGCATCACCGCGACGACCGCCTCTTCCGGTTCGGTGTCGGCGTCCACCTCGTTGCCCTCCTCAGCCTCGGCATCGTCCGTCGCCTCGGCTTCGTCGCTTTCGCTAGCTTCGCCGTCGTCGCTCCCATCGGCTCCCGACGGTTCGGGTTCGTCGGCCTCGGTCGTTGCTTCGTCGGTCGTATCGGACACCTCGATTTCCTCGTCTCTCTCCGAAGGGTCGGGCGTCTCGATGTCGGCCTCGCCTGGTCCGTCGACCTCCGCGGCGCTCTCGAAGTCGGTGCCGTACTCCGCTTCGACCTGCTCGCGCACCTCGTCGTCGAGTTCGAACGCGTCGGGGTCATCGAGATCGACGTCGGCCGCAGCTTCCTCGTCCGCCCCGTTGTCGGCTTCGTCGACGCTCGCCTCGGTCTCGTCCATTTCGCCGATCGGCTCGCCGTCCTCGATGGATGGGTCGGTTGGCGTCCCACCGGCGTCGACCTCGCTTTCGCTCGTCGCTCGGTCCGTGTCGGTCGCACGGTCTGTCTCCGACGCCTGGCCTGGTTCGGCCGTCGTCTCCACGGTGGCCGGTTCGTCGGTTCCGGAAACGGGCTCGCTCTCATCGTCCGAGATGGCCGTCGTATCGGAGTCTAGCCCCGAGTTCGTCCGAGTTTCGTCGGACGATTCGGCCGTCGGCGTCGACTCGGCTCCGACGGTAGCGTCGTCGTCCGACGCCGCGGCGGCCGCTGGTTCGCCGCGATCGGCTTCGTCACGATCGGTCGCGTCGGCGGTGTCGGGATCGATCTCGTCGCGATCGGGTCCCTCGGGTTCGGGCGCATCGCCTTCGTCGGGGGCGACGGTGAGCGAGCCGACTTCCTCGCGCTCGCCCGCGACCACCCGCGCCGCGTCGAGCGCCATTCCCCGCACCGCGTCGAGATACGTCGGCGTCGTCCCGTAGTGTTCGATCGCGCGCGGGATACCGGCCGCGAGGCCAGTCTCGACGGTCTCTGCTTCGAGCGCCTCGCGGAGCGCGTCACCCCGCTCGTTATGATCGAGCGCGTCGCGCATCGTCGTGGTGCGCTCGACGGTCCGCTCGGCAGTGGTGATCGTCCAGCGGTCCCGGGTCGCGGCATCGACCGCGGCGAGCGACTCGGGACGGATCGAGGTGAATACTCGATCGGAGTCCTCGGGCTCGAAGGTGCGTGCCTTCCCGGTGACGGCGACGAACGCAGGCGGATCGGTGCGTTCGAGAAAGGAGAGCGCCTCGGGCTGGTACTGGCCGGCGTAGACCACGAACGCGCCGGTGGGATCGACCACTCGCGCGCGGAGCTGCTCCTCGTTCACCGACTCGATCTCGGTCAGGACGCCCACCACAAAGAGACGGTTGACCCGCGCGCCGGTCGGCGTCACGACGTAGTTCGGTGCGCGCTCCTCGTCGCTTTCGGCGTACGAGAGGGTCGTGTCGTCGAACTCCGCGGCGAACACCCGGTAGGCGGTCTCGCGCTGTGGACGGGTACTCATTCGTCTCCCCGTCGAGGTTCGTTAACCCCGTCTCCCATCGTCCCGTCATGCGACACGCCGTCGAGCGTTCCACCGTCGGCCGCCACCGCGTCGGTCGAATCGAGCAGCTCGTGGGCCCGGTCGGCAGGATCGTCGTCGCACGCTTCGAACTCGGTCGCTTCGAGGTTCGCACCGTAGTCGTCGACCGAGAGGGTTCCACGGACGCGGAACTCCCGGCCGACGATCGACTCGCGGATGTCGTCGGCGACGACTTCCTGATCCATCGCGTCGCGGGCGGCCTCGCGCGCCGCCTCGATCCCGCCGCCGTACACCGCGGCGGTGAGGTCGGTCCCGAGCACCGCGGTCAGCGAGTCGGTGCCGTCGTCGACGATCGCCTTCACTCGGAGATCATCCTCGCCGTCGACGTCGCCGTGTGATCGACACTGACCCTTCTGGACGACGCGCCCGCATTCGGGACACCGCTGGATCAGCCCCGAGCCATCCCGAACCTCAAGCACGTTGCCTGCCACTTCGACGTCGAACAGCCCCTCGGAGGCGACCGCCTCGCGGACGGATATTCGTGGTGCGCCGTCACCGGTCTCGACGGCGCGGTCGAGCGCTTCCACCGTGGAGAACTCCGAGACGTTCACGGACGGTACTCCGCGAAACTCCCGGACGTAGGCGTTCTCGATCCCCACCGACGTCCCCTCCTCGATCGCGTCGTTCGGGTCCCAGTCGGTGAACGGCAGTCGTCCCGTCCCGTCGGCGAACACGCCGCTCAGGATCTCGGTCTCGCCGTCGCGGCCGTCGATGGTCTTGCGTTCGACCTCCGCGACCGCGACCTCGAGCGCGACACCACGATCACCGGGCGCGAGCGCCGAGAGGTGGGTGTCGCCACCGATATCGTACGGCACGTCGAGCGGCTCGTCGGCGATCTCGACGGTGGTCTCGGAACCGAGGTTGAGTTCGGGGCTGCCCTCCCATTCACGGACGCCAGCGCCGACGATCTCGACCGTGTCACCCGGTGTGAGATCGAACTCCTCCCACGCGGTGTAGGAAATCGTCCCGGACTCGTCGGCGATCTCGCCCTCGCGGATCACGAGGTCGTCACCCTGGTATCGGATCGAGCGCTTGCCGACGGTGAGGACCACCCCATGAACGGCGACCGCGGAATCGGTGGTCGAGACGTCCGCAATCGACCTGGCCGACGGCTCACCGCCACCACCACCGTCGCCGTACTTCCGCCGGAGGCTGTCCTTCGCCTCGTCGATCGGGACGCTGTAGTTCACCAACTTTTCGAGATCCGCTCTGACCTCCGCTTTGTCAACGCCGAGGGTGGAGGCGAGCTCCTCGGCATGATCGTCGAGCTCCATCACGTTCGTTTCGAGCGGGGCGAACTAAAAGCGTTCGCGCCGTTCACAGCGTAGACGTGGGTCCGAACGGGCTGTGCGGTGGGCTCGCCACCGGCTGGTTACGCTGCGTGCACGCGACGGCGGCCAGCGCAGAAGTCTACGGCCGGCCCGTCCCCGGTGGGTCTTTCGGGTCGTGCGGATCGCCCGTCACGACCGCATCGCGCAGTCGGGGCAGCACGTCGGTCACGTCCGCCCGGAAGTCGTACTCGGCACGGTCCGACAGCGGCGTGCGCTCCAGATTGACGAGCACCATCGTCGCACCGCGATCGGCCGCCGTACGGGGGAGCGACGCCGCGGGCTCGACTGTGAGCGACGAGCCGGCGACGAGGAAGACGTCAGCGCGCTCGGCGAGCGATTGGGCTTCGAACAGTGCGTGCTCGGGGAGGGACTCGCCGAACAGCACGACGCCAGGCTTCAGCACGCCCTCACACTCCTCACACCGTGGCGGGAGTTCGCCATCGCGAGCGCGCTCGCGGACGGGCTCGGCCGGAACACGCCGTCCGCAGTCCCGACAGACCGAACGCTGGCCCGAACCGTGGATCGTGACGACACCTTCAGAGCCCGCCGCGACGTGGAGCCCGTCGATGTTCTGGGTCACGACCCGATCGAGGTGGCCCGTGGATTCGAGATCGGCGAGTGCCTCGTGGGCCGCGTTCGGTTCGATGGCGTCGCCGTAGATCTCGTCGTGGAGGGCGAGCCGGTCGCGCCAGAATCCCCCGGGATCGCGGTCGAGCCGCGAGACGTGGAAATCGTCGGGATCGTGTCGGTCCCAGAGGCCGTCGTCGCCCCGGAAGTCGGGGATTCCCGAGGCGGTGCTTGCGCCCGCGCCGGTCATCGCCACCGCGGTGTCGGCTTCGCGGATGACCCGAGCCGCAAACCGGAGATCGTCGGCGTCGACAGTCATGGGAGATGATGGCGGTGAGCGAGGAAAAGTTCGCTGCCTGTCTCCGACACTAACTCGAATAACTATGGTATCCGTATCTGGGAAGTGTGTTCGAAGTGGTTGCTGAGGTTCGACTCTATGTGACTTAGAAGACAGGCGATTGCGACGGTGAAGTTGCCTCAGTTTGCCGTTCCGTGTAGTCCCGGACACAGCCCGCCGAACTCTGTCCACCTCGCTTCACTGCTCCGGCGAGTCATTCTCGGTGGTCGATCATTCCTCGTTCGGCTCAGGCTGGGACGACGCGTCGTCGGTAGCCTCTTCGTCGGGCCCAAACCAGTGGAACGGGCAGAAGTACTCGTTGTGTACCAGTTCTTCTTCGACGATCTCCAAACCGAGCGAGGCGAGGTCCCGCCCGATGCGGCTGAGGTCGTCGCCATCACGCCCGACGGCGACCACGTGGATGTTCTCTTCACCAGTCATCAGCTCCCGGGCCGAGACCACACCGGGGATCTCCAACGTGTCGCGAGCGAGCTGTTCGCGCTTCGGGATCGGGGCGGTACAGAAGATAATGGTGAACAGCTGATAGCCGACGCGTTCGTAGTCGACGTCGATATGACTCCCCTGAATGACGTCGTCGTCCCTGAGACGAATGATGCGGTTGCGGACCGTACTCGGCGAGACACCGTAATCCGCGGCGATCTCGGCGGCCGAGGTCTCCCAAGCGTTCTCCTGGAGCCGATAGATGACGTACCGATCCAACTCGTCTAAATCGCGCTGTGGCATGGATTGAGTACGCGGCCCCTCCCACGAAAGCGTTTGTCGTTCAGCTACAGTAGCCAGCGCTCGAGCACACGACCGAGCCATCCGGGTTTCGTCGCCTCGCGCGGGCGGACGACGAGCGCCGGACAGTCGGCATCGGCGACGAGTCGCTGTCCTTCGGTGCTGACGACGAGGACATCGGCCGCCCGACTTTCGAGCGGCGTGGTCCCGCCATCGGCGACGACACCGGTTCGAACGGGTGCCGAGCAGAGCTGTGCGACCTCCTCGTGGTAGTCGGTGATCGTCCGCTGCTGTTCCTCGGAAGCGAACTCCTCGACAGCGTACTCGAGGGTCACCTCGGCATCGTGGGCCGTCGCGATCGCGTCCGCGATGGCGATCTTCGCCGGGTCGTACGGCCCCTCGTCGGTGATGACGGCAACGGTGTCGACCGTTCCGAGTCCCTCGCCGTCGTCGTCCACCAGCACCGCGTCGCAGTCGGTGTGTTCGAGCACCCAGTCCGCGTCGGAGCCGAACAGTCGGTCGCGGAGGCCGCCTGCTTCCCGTTCCATCACCAGCGTGTCGACGCCGGTCTCGGTCACGTGATGAGCTAGCGCGTGGCGGGTGTCGTGGCTCACGACCTCGCTCACGTGAACGGGAACGTTCACATCGGTGGCGAGCGTGCCCGTCCGCTCCTCGAACTCGATGTCGGCGGGCGATTGCTCGGCGGCAGCTTCCAAAGGCACCTGGTCGGCCACCTCGTCGAATCGGACGACCGACACCTGTCCGTGCTGCGGGGCTGCGAGATCCGCAGCGACGTCCACGAGCGCCGCCTCGTGTGATGGGTCCACGTCTTCGGGGACCGCAACGAGCGCTTCGTAGCTCTCGCCGGTCGGGCTGACGGCTGTACGGGTGCGCTCGACGGCCTGCTTGCCGAGTTCACGCCGGACGGCATCGACGGCGGCCCCCTCGCGCTCGACGCGGTCGCGGGCGTACCAGAAGTACCACGCGACGCTTCCGGCCGTGATGAGGACGGCTCCGAGGAGCGGGATGGTCCCCATCTGCGTGAGCAAGAGCAGTCCACCGACGACGCCGAACCCCTGCATCCAGGGGTACAGCGGTGCCTCGAACGTGGGCTCGTACTCCATCGAGCCGCGGCGAAACGCAACGACGGCGAAGTTGACGAGGACGAACACGAGGATCTGGAACGCGCTCGCCAACTTGGCGATGCTTTCGAGCGGGACGAACGCGATGAGGAGGAGCAGGACGACGCCGGTGAGGGTGATCGATGCGCTCGGTGTGTTGAAGCGGTCGCTGATCTGCCCGAGCGACGGGGGAACGAGGTTGTCCCGACTCATCGCAAACGGGTATCGTGAAGACGAGAGGATACCGGCGTTGGCGGTACTCACCAGCGCGAGCAGCGCCGCAACCACGACGGCAGCGACGCCTGCAGGGCCGAGTGCGGCCTCCGCGGCGACTGCCATCGGTGCATCCGAGGCGGCGATGGCGGACGTGTCGGTGACGCCGAGCATGACGATCACGATCAGCGCGTACAGCGCCGTCGTGAACCCGAGCGAGCCGAGAATGCCAAGCGGGATGTTCCGCTCGGGGTTTTCGACCTCCTCGGCGACGCTCGCCACCTTCGTCACGCCCGCGTACGAGACGAACACGAGTCCGGTAGCCGTGAGAATCCCCCCGATACCGCTCTCGAAGAATCCCGCGTAGTTTGCCGGCTGCACCGATGGCGTCCCACCGACCGCAAACCAGCCGAGTGCGGCGAGCATCACAGCGACGATGACGACCTGTACGCGACCGGTCTGCTTGGCCCCGAGCAGATTCACGAGCACGAGAATGACGGCAAGCGTGAGCGCCAGCGGCGTCGTGATCGTCGGCGGGACATCGAACAGATAGAGGAGATACGGCACCCCGCCGACCAACGCCAGTCCACCCTTGAACGACAGCGAAAACCACGTTCCGATACCGGCAACCGTCCCCAAGAGCGGCCCCATACCGCGCTCGATGAAGATGTACGTCCCACCCGATTCGGGCATCGCCGTCGCCATCTCGGATTTCGAGAGCGCTGCCGGAAGAACGACGATCCCGGCGAGAACGTACGCGAGCACGACCGCCGGGCCTGCGTACCCGACCGCGACCGCTGGCAGGATGAAGATGCCGCTCCCGATCATCGCCCCGATGCTGATGGCGAGCACCGAAATCAGTCCGAGGTCGCGTTCGAGACTCTTCGGCACTACGCGTCGCCTCCCGCCCCGCCTGATCGGAGTCGTTCACGTTCCGGTTCGTCCGTCGGTTCCTCGTATTCCGTGCGCCGATCTGCAGTCGCTCGATTTGACGAGGACTGGGTTTCGACTGCCTCGACGCCACGGCGCTGCCGATCGAGCGCGGTCGAAAGTGCCGTCGAGGCACAGACGGTCTCGATACCGGCCTCGGCGAACGCGTCGAGGTTTGCGGGGTCGTTCACGAGTGCGATCACGCGCCCAGTCCGCTGGAGACGGAGAAACTGTGCGAGCAACAGGTTCTGGCTGTCCTGGCGTGAGGTCACGATGGCGATGTCCGCCTCACCGATGTCCTCACGGTCGAGCGTGGCTGGCTCGCTCGGGTCGGCCACGCGGGCGTCAGCGCCCGCTTCAGCCGCGCGGTCGGCCGCATGGGCGTCGCCAGCGAGAAACGTCACTGCTGGCGAACCGTTGGCGAGCTGCACCGCGAGTGTCTCTCCAACCGCCCCCTCACCGCCAAGTATCACTGCATGGGTCCCATCCATAACGAAACGTTTCCGATGCCTATATTATATCCTGAAACGTGATAAGGTAGTCGATGTATTATCGATTCGTGAATAGACGTTCGTTACTTTCAATGTCTTACTGTCTCCACAGTCCCGGGATCGAGCGCGTAGCTCCGACGTGTATTCGGCGGGCTACACTCTCGATTCTTGGGAGTCACAACTACTGCGCGTTGATGATTGCCCCATTACTGAGTCACGATCACGTTCTCGATCGAGGACGGGAGTCGGGGCAAACAGGGGAAGAGTCAGTCGGCCGGATTCCCGAACTGCGGGATCGCCGCGATCTCTGCCGGGTCGGTGTTCTCGAAGGCCGCACGTGCGATCGTGCGCTTGTGAACCTCGTCCGCGCCGTCGATGATCCGGAACGCCCGCACCGCCTCGTAGAAGTCCGCGAGCGGCAGGTCCCGACCGATCCCCGCCCCACCACAGCACTGAACAGCGAGATCGATGGTCTCCTGGGCCACCCGCGCGGCGAACACCTTGCTCATCGAGACCTCGACTCTGGCCTCCTCGCCGGCCGTGATCCTCTCGGCCGCGTCGCGGACCATCGTCCGGGCGGCGTGGAGTTCGGTTTCGGCCTCCGCGATCGAAAAGCGCTGTGACTGCTTGTCCGCGAGCGACGATCCGAACGCGTCGCGCTCGTCCATGTACGCTTTCGCCACGTCGAGTGCGCGCTCGGCCATCCCCGAAAACCGCATGCAGTGGGTCAGTCGGGCAGGTCCCAGTCGCTGCTGTGCGATGTCGAACCCGGCGTTCTCGGCACCGAGCAAGTTCTCCTCGGGCACCCGTACGCCGTCGAACGTGATCTCGGCGTGGCTCTCGGGTACGAGGCTCTGGCCGAGGTGGGGAATGTCGCGAACGATCTCCACCCCGTCGGTGTCGGTCGGCACGAGGATGATCGAGCAGCCGGCGTAGGGGTGGGCGTCGGGATCGGTGCGCGCCATCACGAGGAGGACATCGGCCGCACCACCCTGTGTGGTCCACCACTTGTGGCCGTCGATGACCCACTCGTCGCCCTCCTTCTCGGCGGTCGTCCGGAGCATCTTCGGGTCCGACCCACCCCCGGGAGCGGGCTCGGTCATCGCGAACCCGGATCGAATCTCGCCCGCGACCAGGGGCCGGAGCCACTCTTCTTTCTGGTCGTCGGTGCCGACGAGTTCGAGCGTATGCATGTTGCCCTCGTCGGGCGCGTCGACCCGCATCGCGGGCGCGCCGAGCAGGCTCCGGCCCGCCTGCTCGAACACCGGCAGCACGTCCCGGAACGCCATCCCCATCCCGCCGTGCGCTTCGGGAATCTGCGGTGCGTAGATATCGTACTCGCGGGCCTGCTCGCGCAGATCGGCGATGGTCTCGTGCGAAACCGACTCGCCGCCGGCGTGGGAGCGCTCCGCGGGCAGGACGACCTCCTCCATGAACGCGCGGGCGCGGTCGGTCGCCTCGCGTGCGGCCGCCGAGTCGTCGTACTTCATGCAGATACATCGGCACACACCATTGTAAAACGATCGGGCCACCCAACGAATCGCTACCCCCGTGAACCCCCAGTTATTCATACGATGTCTACGAACAGACCTACCAATGGTAACAAAACGACCACACCCGCTATGGTGGAACGCATGAGCGGCAGTGACGACACCGAGGGGGCCGAGGGAGCGTACTTCTCCCGAATCGTCGACGAGGAGGCGCTGGCGAGCTACTTCGAAGAGGAGTTAGGTTCTGTCGAAGAATACCGCATCGAACACCATCAGGAAGGGCACTCGAACGAGACGTTGTTCGTGGAGTGGGGAGAGCGCGACCTCGTGGTCCGTCGGCCGCCGCCTGGTGAGACCGCCGATACCGCTCACGACGTTCTTCGAGAGTATCGGGTGATGGACGCCCTTCAGGATACCACGGTGCGAGTCCCGCCGACGGTGCTCGCGTGCGAGGACGAGTCGATTCTCGACTGCGAGTTCTACGTGATGGAGCGCGTCGCGGGGAGCGTGCTGCGCGAGACCGAACCCGAGCGGTTCGCCACGCCGGAGCACCGCCAACGGATCGGCGAAGAGCTGATCGACGGCCTCTGTGAGATCCACGCCGTCGACCCTGGAACGGTGGGACTGGACGAGTTCGGCCATCCCAAGGGGTTCACCGAACGCCAGGTAAAGCGATGGTCAGAGCAGCTGACGTGGGCGTTCGACGTCACGAGCGACGAACGCGAGGTGCCCGAACTCTATGACGTGATGGAGTGGCTGACCGAGAACGTACCCGACGCGCCGGCGCACACACTGGTTCAGGGCGATTACAAGCTCGACAACGTGATGTTCGCGCCCGGCACGCCGCCCGAACTCGTCGCGGTGTTCGACTGGGAGCTGAGTACCCTTGGAAATCCGCTCGTCGATCTCGGGTGGCTCCTCTCGTACTGGTGGGACGCGGGCGATCCGGACCCGCCCGCGGCGACCGACTCGCTCAACGCGACGTTCATGACCCGCGAGGGCTACCCCACCCGAGAGGAACTCGTCGAGCGCTACGAGGCACAGACAGGAATCGAGTACGAGAACGATCGATTCTACCGTGCGCTCGCGGTCTACAAGCTCGCTGGGCTAGGAGAGATGTTCTTCCGGCGGTACCTGGAAGGCAACGCCGATGACCCGTTGTACCCGAAGATGGAGACCGGTGTGCCCGAACTCGCCGACCGCGCGCTCCGGATCATCGAGGGTGAGGAGCCGCTGTGAGCTACTTCGAATCGGTCTCGGTCGGCGACACGTCCCGAACGGCGGGCCGGACGGTAACGGCCGCCGACGTGACGAACTTCGCGGGTGTGAGTGGCGATTTCAATCACCACCACACCGACGCCGAGCGGATGGCCGACACCGAGTACGGTGGCCGGATCGCTCACGGCGCGTTCGTCTTTTCGGCAATGACTGGTCTGCTCTGGCAATCACGAACACAGGACGAACGCGAGGACGTGATCGCGTTCTACGGGGTGGACGGGCTCCGCTTCACCGCCCCGACCTACGTCGGCGACACCATCCGCGTCGAGATCGAGGTCGTCGAGAAAAAAGAGCGCGACCATCCACGAGCCGCTGGTACTGTGCGGTACGACGCTGCGGTGAAAGCTCAGGACGACGAGACCGTGCTCCGGTGTGAGCTCCTCTCGCTAGTGCGCTGAGGGTCGAGATCACGATTTCACCGAAATTGCACAATTCCACCGTCTCATTGATTTATCGGCGGTCAGTAACTCCGTGAGCCGATGGTGGCGATACAATGATGTGTCGAAATGTTGTATCGGGTGTATGGACGGACGGTGGCTTCTCTTGGGATTCGGTCTGTTGTTCGGGGCCCTAACCGTCGCGTTCGTCGTCCAGGGGAAGACGCTACAAGCACTCATCGCGGTCGTTCAGACGTTCTGGACTCTCGGTGGTTTCTGGTGGTATACGACTCACGACGAAGCGGCCAATACGAGACTTCAGCGGCTTCTGTAACAGTTATTGGCAGTTCTCGGGTATACAGACCACTGTCGATTCCATACCACAGTCGAGGCAGACGTTGACGACGTTCTCCTCATCCGAATCGAGAACGACGCGCAGATCGCTCTGACCGCACTCAGGACATTCGACCGGCGATTCAGCCTCACAGTCCGGACAGACGAGAACCTCTTCCTCGTCGACGACGACCGGCCGTCTGTCCTCATGATCGCACTCGGGACACGGGAGCGGAATCCGTACGTCCTCGCTGTCGCGGGGAGCACCTATCGCGAACGCAACCACCACCTCGTCGGACGCGTTTTTACCGGACTGGAACTCGCCAGGCGCGAACCGGATCGCTTCGTTCTCGCCGACGGTAATCTCGCTACTCGAACAATCCGGTTCTACACGGTTTCGCGGTGTGTACGTTTCGAACGTCACCTCGCCCTCAACGATGAGGAACACCTCTTCTTGATCCATATGGGCGTGGAGCGAGCCGCTGAACCGCTCGCCGGGGCCGAGGGCGTACCGATTGATCGCAACGTCGGCGGTGTTCAGCGGGTCGGACAGTTTTCGGCGGTCGATGTCGTTCTCGGACGAGATGGAATCGAGGCCATCGATCGAGACAGTCTCCATATCCACGGCCCCAACCCCAGAGGACAAAAGCGTGCATCCGCTCGGGCAGGAACGACGTGCGGCTCGTCGCTCACTCGTCGTTCAGGCTTTCGAGGAGTTCGGGATCGGTCCCGAACTTGAGGACGTTCGTCACGACGGAGTTGCGGATGTTCGCCACGACCTTGCCGTGGCGCTTGTAGAACTCGTGGATCCATCGAGATTCAGCCTCGCGGGCCGGGAACATCATCACGGTCTTCCACTGGTACTCGCCGTCCGAGAGGAAATAGAAGAGGGTGTTCGGCGAGTCACGGATGTACTCCATCGCCGCTCGCCACTCCTCCGCGAAGTGCTCGGGATCGAACTTGAACTCGAACAATCCGAAGATGAAGTACTCCTCGTTCGGGATGATTGCCTCGCGGAAGACCCCCTCCTCGCGCATCCGGCGGATCGACTCGCTGATCGTGACGTGCGAGACGTCGATGTCGTACTCTGCGGCGAGGATGTCGGTGAGTTCGCGCGAGGATACCTGGGGGTCGCGTGCGAGCTCGCGCAGGATCACCACGTCGCGGTGCGAAAACTCCCATTCGGGCGCGTCGTCGGTCATCTGGTCGCTCCTACGGGAATCATCCCGCACTCAAGGTAAGAAACTCACGGAGTTCCGCGACGTACGCCTCCGTCCGATCCGCCATCACCCAGTGGTAGGCCTCGTCGAGTTCCACCACCTCTCCATCGAGGTCGTCGGCGAGGCGTTCGCCGTATTCGATCTGCTGGAAATCGTCGCCCGCACCCCAGAGTCCGAGGAAATCGGCGGTGATCGCGCCGTAGTCGATCTCGGTCGTGTGGTTCGTGTTGGTCGCTACTGCACACCGGGAAAGCGAGGTGCGACCTTCCTCCGAGAGCCACGGCGCGGTCAGTCCCTCGACGAATTCGGGATCGGGGTCGCCGTACGCACCGAGCGTGAACGCCGAGGAAACCTCGTCCTCGATATCGTCGATCGGCCTCTCGGTAGTCTCGGGCAACCCGAAGTCAGTGATGAACTCGACCGGCCACGAGTCGTAACACACCGCGTTCGAGCAGACCAGCTTTGCGACCGTATCCGGATGGTTGGCAGCATACCGCAGCGCGACCCCGCCACCGATGTCGTGGGACACGATCGAAACCGTCTCGATGCCCAACTCCTCCAGCAACGCCGCAAGCATCGCCTCCTGGGCTCGGATCGACCGATCGAACCCATCGGCCATTGTGGAGTTGCCATACCCGAGAAGATCGGGGACGATGACGCGCCGATCCTCCGCAATCGTTGGGGCGATGTCGCGCCAGAGAAACGACCACGTCGGGATGCCGTGGAGAAAGACGACCGGCGGCTCGTCGGCCCCGTTCGTGCTGCCGCTGCGTTCGCTATCATCGCTCCCGCTGTCGCCGGGACCGTCGTCGCGGTACGCCACCGAGAGATCGTGGCCGTCGACCGTCACGGTGGTCGTCGCCTGGCCCCCGGCCCACTCGTCGTGGTTCATAGGATGTTGTCGGCGATGATGTTCTTCTGGATCTCGCTCGTGCCCTCGTAGATCTTGGTGATCCGGGCGTCGCGGTAGTACCGCTCTGCGGGGTGGTCGGTGACGTAACCCGCCCCACCGAACACCTGGATCGCCTCGTCGGCCACGTCGACCGCGTGCTCGCTCGCGAACAGCTTCGCCATGCTCGCAAAGCGCACCGCATCGTCGTCGCCCGCCTCGACGTGCGAGGCTGCGCGGTAGGTCAGCGATCGTGCGGCGTCGACGTTCGTCGCCATCTCGGCGAGCTTGTGCCGGATCGCCTGGAACTCGGCAATGGGTTGATCGAACTGCTCGCGCTCGCCGGCGTACTCCCGGGCGGCGTCAAGCGCACCCTGGGCGGCTCCCACCGCCTGAGCGGCGACGCTGGTCCGACCCGATGCGAAGAAGTCCATGAGCTGGTAGAACCCCTTGTTCACCTCGCCGATAACGTTCTCTTCGGGCACGCGCACGTCGTCGAGCAGCACCTCGGCGAGATCGGAAGCCCTGATCCCGAGCTTGTTGTCGATCTTCTCGGTCGAGAATCCCTCGGTGTCGGTGGGAACGAGGAAGGCCGTGATCCCCTGGTGGCCCGCGCCGGGATCGGTCTTCGCCATCACGACCGCGACGTCGGCGACCGTCCCGTTCGTGATCCACATCTTGTTGCCATTGAGAACGTACTCGTCGCCGTCCTTCTCGGCGCGGGTTTCGATGCCAGCGACGTTCGAGCCGTGGGCGGGTTCGGAGATCGCGCTCGCCGAGGCCGACTCGCCGGCCGCGATCGGCGGGAGCCACTCCTCTTTCATCCACTCGTCGCCGTACTTGACGATCATGTTGCTCCCGAACCCCGCCGATCCGACCGCGCTCCCGATCCCCGGATCGGCGCGCCAGAGCTCCTCGGTCACGAGCGCCGACGACAGCGTGTCCATCCCCGCGCCGCCGTACTCCGTCGGAATGTTCGGGGCAACGAAGTCGTACTCGGCGGCCTCCCGGCGGAGTTCCTCGGGATACTCCCCCGATTCGTCGTGTTCGCGCGCGACGGGCACGATCTCCTCCTCAGCGAACTCCCGGACCGCACTTCGGATGGCTTCCTGCTCGCCCGATAGCTGAAACGACATACCCAACCATCGCCTTCCAGCGAAAAGTATCTTCGCCTCTATGTTGAACATCGGTAACTACAACACCGATTTCGGGGGAACGACTATGACGATGCCGCTCGTCGGCCGCAGTATGCGCGCAGCAGTCCTCCGTGAGTACGGCGAACCGCTCGACGTGACCGAGGTCGACGCGCCCGATCCTGCGGCCGACGGCGCGGTGATCGAACTTGAGGCGTGTGGCATCTGCCGGAGCGACTGGCACGGCTGGCAGGGCGAGTGGGACTGGCTCGGCCTCAAACCGCCGGAAGGACAGATCCTCGGCCACGAGCCCGCGGGCAGGGTGATCGAGGTCGGGAGCGAGGTCGAGAACGTGAGTGAAGGCGATCAGGTAACCGTCCCGTTCAACCTCGGCGACGGCACCTGCCATCAGTGCCGAACCGGCCACTCGAACACCTGCGAGAACATCGTTCCTCTAGGGCTGAACGAAGCGGCTCCGGGCGCGTTCGCCGAGGAGATGCACGTCCCGGTCGCGGATCACAACGCTGTCCAGCTCCCCGACGGTGTCTCCGCGGTCGACATGGCGGGACTTGGCTGTCGGTTCATGACCTCCTTTCACGCGCTCGCCCACCAGGCGGACGTCGACGCCGGCGATTGGGTCGTGATCCACGGCTGCGGCGGTGTCGGCCTCTCGGCGGTTCACATCGCTGACGCGCTCGGTGGGAACGTCGTCGCGGTCGATCTCCAATCGGAGAAACTCGATCTGGCAGAGGACCTCGGCGCGAGCGAGACGGTGAACGCGAGCGAGGTCGACAACGTACCCCGACAGGTGAAAGCCATCACCGACGGCGGTGCGGCGGTCTCGGTCGACGCACTCGGGATCGCGACCACCTGCCGCAACTCAATCATGAGCCTCGGCACGCGCGGCCAGCACGTTCAAGTCGGACTCAGCACCGACGACGAGCAGGGGTCCGTCGAACTCCCGACCGACATGATGGTAATGCAGGAGATCGAGTTCGTCGGCTCGCTCGGCATGCCGCCGACCCGATACGACGAAATCTTCCGAATGGTCGCCGACGGCAAACTCGACCCCAGTGCCGTGGTCTCCGAGACGGTCGACCTCGACGACGTGTCGGCGAAGCTCGCCGCGATGAGCGATTTCGAGACGATGGGGATCCCGGTGATCGACGAGTTCTAAAACCCACTTTTTTACTTCGTCGGGTGCGCTCACTCCGTTCGCGCACCACTCCTCGCAAAAACCTGGACTAAAAACATCCGCTCACTCGCGCTACGCGCTCGTTCGCGGCGGGATCGCTGGCGCTCTCGGCCACCGCCCTGTGACCGCAGACCGCACAGCACCGCCCGAGCCCTCGCTCCCCATGCTCGCTCGCCCTCGATCCACCAGGTCCGCATCCGCCACCGCAACCGCCAAGCGTCGGCAGACAGCAAAAATGTCACGCAGCGACGAACCACAACGTTGTTAGTTCGATCGGCGAAGGAACTGACGTGCAGACCGAGCACGTGACCGCGGTCGGCGACGCCCGCGACCTGGCGCTCGCCAATGATTCGATCGACCTCGTGGTCACGTCGCCGCCGTACCCGATGATCGAACTCTGGGACGACCTCTTTACGGACCTCGACCCCGCGATCGGTGACCATCTCGATCGGGGTGCGGGCGACGCGGCCTTCGAGGCGATGCACACAGCGCTCGCCCCCGCGTGGGACGAACTCGCGCGCGTGCTCAAGCCAGGCGGAATCGCCTGCATCAACGTCGGCGATGCCACCCGTTCGATCGACAGCGAGTTTCAACAGTACCCGAACCACGCGGCCGTCATCGAGGCGATGCGCGAGCGCGGGTTCCGGTCACTGCCCGACATTCTCTGGCGAAAACCCGCCAATCGCCTCACCAAGTTCATGGGCTCGGGAATGGTGCCGACGAACGCCTACACGACCCTCGAACACGAGTACATTCTCGTCTTTCGCAACGGCTCGACCCGCGAGTTCCCGCCGGGCGAGCGCCGCCGCTACGAGAGCGCGTACTTCTGGGAGGAGCGCAACGAGTGGTTCTCCGATCTCTGGACGCTCACCGGCACCGACCAGACGCTTGACGGCGAGGGCCGCGACCGCTCGGGCGCGTTCCCCCTCCAACTCCCACTTCGGCTCGTCAACATGTACTCGGTCTACGGTGATCGCGTGCTCGACCCGTTCTCGGGCACCGGCACTACCACGCTCGCGGCGATGCTCGCCGGTCGGAACTCGGTCGGCTTCGACCGCGACCACGCGCTCCTCGCTGGGTTCGCCGACCGGGTTTCGGGTCTCGAAACACGCTCGCAGTCGTACGTCGAACGACGTCTCGACCGCCACCGCGAGTTCGTCGCCGAGCGCGAAGCGGCAGGCGAACAGCTCGGTTACGACGCCAAGCACTACGATTTTTCCGTCGTCACGAATCAGGAACGACGAATCCGACTCTACGCCGTCGAGAACGTCCGACTGACCGTCAGCGGATACGCCGTCGAGCACACGCCGTTCGAGTCATAGCGGGACTTTTGTTCGCCCGGCCGGACTCGGGGACATGAACTTCGAGTCGCTCGTTCTCGCGGCTGTCACGGCCGACCTCACAGAGGAGTCGGCTGCGCGCGAACACGCCGACGCTGTCGAGTTCCGGATGGATCTCGCGATCGATCCACTCACGACGCTCGACGACTACGACGGCGAGCTCCCGATACTAGCGACCAACCGGACGGAAGCCGAGGGCGGTGAGGCTGCCGAGAAGTCGGAACGGCTCGACGTGCTCCGCCGAGCTGCCGAACATCCAGCCGTCGAAGCCATCGACATCGAACTCGCAGCGATTGCGGAGAGCGACGGCAGGGATGTCGTCGAACACGCCCACGAGCACGATGCGAGCGTCGTGGTCTCGGCGCACGACTTCTCGGGGACACCATCCCGGTCGGAACTCCGGGAGACTCTCTCGCGGGCCTGCGAACACGGCGACGTCGGGAAGCTCGCGACCACCGCCACGTCGATCGACGACGTGCTCGTACTCCTCTCGGTCACGCGCGATCTCGACGCCAACGGGCATCGGGTGGCGACGATGGCGATGGGAGCGACGGGGCGACACTCCCGCGCGATCGCACCGCTGTACGGCTCGCGGATCGCCTACGCGCCCGTCGACCCCAACGAAGCGACCGCACCCGGCCAGTACGACCTCGCGACGCTCGCCGATCTGCTCGACGCGCTACGGTGACTCGGTGGGCTCTTCGACCGTAAGCCAGTCGCCGAGGCGGGCGGCCACGCCGACACCGAGCAGGCTGATGCAGACACCCAACACCACGAACGCCACCAGTCGGATGTCGCCAGCGATCTCGAACCCCCGGACGGAGACGACCCCGAGTGCCATCGGTGGAACAGTCAAGGGGTCGATCACGCCGGCGCGTTCGAGGAAGTACGCCGCGAACCCGCGAACCACGAACGCGATCGCAATCACCACGAACGGAAGGTTGAGCGCGGCGTTTCCTATCTGGGTGTTTCGGAGCCATTCGTCGAGCGCGTGACCGACGCTCGCGGTCAGCGCGGCTATCGCCAGCCACGGCACGCTGTCGAACAGAAAGGCCATCGCGGTCGTCAACACGCTCGCCCCGGCCGCGAGCGGCGTGGCGCTGATGACGCCCGCGACGATCCCGATCAGGGCGAGTCCCGCCGCGACCACGGTCGTCACCACCGAGACCCGGCCGGTGTAGAGTCCGTCGCGCACCCCGCCCGCGAGCACTGCGAGCGCGTCGTCGACGCCGAGACCCTTGTAGAGGAGGAACAGACCGGTGACGCTGGCGACCGCCGCGAGTGCAGCCGTCACGTTCTGGACTGCCACCAGAACGGGGACCGCGAGCAGGAAGAGACCGATCGGAACCAACACTGTGGCCCGGAGCTGTTCGTCGGCGAGGAACTGCTTCAGGAGGTAGTAGGTGGATTCGAGGTCGCGCGCCTGGCGCACGACGACCCGCGAGACCGCATCCACTCGAACGCGACTCTCGATCACGTGGACGAGCCGCTCGTCGGCCGCGTTGTCGGTCACGACCACCGCCGATTCCACGGGACGAGCGGCGAGCAGGTCGTCGATCTGCTTGGCGATCGCCCGGTCGCTGTCGACCGACTCGTCGGGGGCCGACACCACCGCGAGAACCGGCTCCTCGCCCTCGTTGCGGCGCTCGCGCGCCAGCCGGAGGCCTTCGAGCAGGCAGTTCACCCGACTGTCTTCGGGATCGTCGAGACCGACCTCGGTGACGAGCGAGCGCACCGCTCGCTCGCCGACCACCGGCGTCTCGCCCGCAGCGTCGGCGATGACCGCGCCGCGATCGATGCAGACGACCAGGCTGCTCACACTCGACGTGAAGGAGTGGCCGAACAAAAACGTGTGTCATGCCCCCGGTTCGGCGGGAACGACGCGTCGGTTTATAGCCGGAGCCGGAACTCCTCGTCAGCACCGACCGCACCCGCGACGCCCGCGCCGAAGGCGTACGCCACGCCCTGGGATTCGGCCCGCAGCCGTTCGAGGAAGTTCTGCTGTGGCTCGAACTCCTCGACGGTGACCTCGCGGGTGTCGAGTCGATCGGCGAGGTGGTCCTCGATGTCCTCGCGGGTACCGAGTTCGTCGACGAGACCGTTCTCGTTGGCGTCGGTGCCCAAATAAACCCGCGCCTCGGTCTCGCGGATCGTCTCCTCGTCGAGGCCGCGCCCCTCGGCAACCCGCTCGACGAACGTCTCGTAGTAGTCGTCGACGATCCCCTGGAGGTACTCCTGGTCCTCTTCTTCCGGCTCTTTCAGCGGGAACCCCGCGTCCTTGTACTCGCCCGCGTTGAGTGGCTGGTATTCGAGCCCGAGCTTGTCCGCAAGCCCTTTGGCGTTCACGTTCGAGCCACGGACGCCGATCGAGCCGACGATGCTAGCCTCGCGGGCCCAGAGCTCGTCACACCCGCTCGCGATCCAGTAGCCGCCGCTCGCGCAGGTGTCGGTCGCGTACGCGATCGTCGGCCCCGAGAACCGCTCGGCCGCGATCCGGATGTCCTCACTCGGGAGTACTTCGCCGCCGGGCGTGTTGAGCTTCACGATCAGCGCCCGGACGTTCGGATCATCGTCGGCGCGTTCGATCTCCCCGACCACCTTGTCGGCGGGGATCGAGCGCTGCCGGCTGCTGGGGAGACGGCTCCCCTCGCGCGTGATCGGCCCCTCGACCGCGACCTCGGCGACGTCGTAGCCGTCGCTGACCTGCGAACGGAACCGCTTGATCGTCCCCCATACGCCGGCACCCGCGGTCGCGCCCGCAACGATACCGCCGAGCGTCCGCCGTCGGGATCGGTGATCCGTCATACCGCCGTTGGGAGGGCGGGAGGGATTAAGGGTTCGCTCGTTGCGTGGCGGTTGCTGCGGGGTCGCGATCGCAAAACGTCCCGTCGAACTGGTTTAGAGCTTGCCCGCTTTCTGCAGTTTCATCAGGTCCTCGGTGTCGAGGGTCTCGCCCTGCTTGAACTGCTCGTAGATCTCCTCGGCCTCGGCTTCTGCCTCCTCGCGCTTCTTGTCGCGCTCGGACTTGCGCTCCTCTTCTTCCTCTTTGTCCATCTCGCGCAGGCGCTTCTGGACCTCGACGAAGTCCTCGTGGTGGCGGTCGGCGGCCTCCTGGGCCTCGACGAACTTCTCGTGCCACTCGTCGGCCTCGTCGCGGACGTCGTCGGCCTCGCGATAGGCCTCGATCATCTGGTTGTGATGCTCTTGGGCCTCGTCGGCGAGCTCCGTGACCTTCTCGTGGTGTTCGGAGGCCTCCGCACGGACCTCCTCGGCCTCGGCTTTGATCTCTTCGAGCCCGTCGGTCTCGTCGAGAGCCTCCTGTCGCTGTCGGTACTCCTCGCGTTTGTTCTCGATCTTCTCGATCAGCTCGCGCTCGTCCTCGCTAGAGAGCACTTCGGTCTGCTGTTTGAACTCGAGGTCCTGGATCTCGGATTCGAGCTCGTCGAGATCCTTGCCCTCGTCGAGTTCGAGGTCGGACTTCATGTCGTCGACCTCGTCGAACAGCTCGTTGGCCTCGGCGTTGAGCTCGTTGCGTTTCGACTTGTGCTCCTGTACCTGATCGTTGAGCTCGTCGCGCTGCTCGCGGTGCTCCTGGGCGGCGTCGACCTTCTCGCGGGTCTTGGCGTTGAGCTCGTCGCGTTTGGAGGCGCGCTCGGAGGCCATCTGATTGAGGTCGTTGCGCCGGTCGCGGAGCTTGCCGGCGAGTTTGATCAGTTTGCCTTTCGAGTCGCTGTCGAGGTCGTCCTCGGTGAGTTCGACGTTCGCTGATTGTTCGATTGTGCTTGGCATGGTTCGTTACGATTCCAGTCGCGCTGGTGTCCGTGGTCGCCGCTCCCGGTCGGTCGCTGTCGGCTGGTGAGGAGAAGCCCGTATCATTTCGGTGTGCGTGCGATCCCACAGAGACGCCAGCGGCGTTCTGGTATCCCCACGTACTGCCAGAACGGATTTAAACGTTGCGGTCACGACAGTCTGTAAACAAGTGTCATGGACAGGTATCGCTGGTCCGTACTTCTCGATACCCCCTACCGATCGACGATCGTCGTTACTTCGCGACCCTCAATCGACAGGGATAGCTCGACACGGTGTGCCTCGATCGGAACGTCGATCTCGCCGACCGTATCCCGTGAGAGCGGTCCGACTTCGACCGACAGCGTTCCCTCGGCGTCGCCGGCCGTCCACACGAGGTCACCCGTCGCCGGTTCGGGAGTGTCGTTCACCACGACAACGCGAGTCTCACCCGTTGTGGAATCGTCGAGAAACGCTTTCACCGGCGCGAAGGCGGTCTCGATCCGATCGATGTCGTCGTCGGCCACCGGCGGGAGCGCCGTGACGATCGGGCGGCCCGATTCCCGGAGTCGTTCGAGTGCGTGTCCGGCACGCTCGGCGCGTTCGTCCTCATCGGCATCCGTCCCAGGTATGACGTAGCGGGTGAGTGTGCCGGCGTTCAGCGGGTCGTCGGCACCGGCGTAGCCGTCGAGTACCCACGCAGTCGGGCTCGACACCTCCTCGGGGCCAGCATCGAAGCCGGGGAAGACGAAGGCAGGCACATCGTTCGGCAGCGCCTCCGCAGCCGCTGTCGCGGTCGCTGCGGGGTCGCCACCGCCGGTTGCACGCAGCACGTAGCGATCACCCTCGTCGTCGGTCGATTCGAAGCGTGCGGCGTCGTCGCGGACGCCGAACGCCACGAGGCTCGGATGGTGGCCGTACGCGCCGCCGAGAGTGCGGGCGACTCGTCGCGGCCGCTCAACGTCGAATCCGCCGGGATCGATCGGGACGTCCTGGCAGACGAGTATCCCCGCCTCGTCGGCGGCGTCGTAGAAGGCGGGCGGTGGGACGCGCCCTACTGGACGGACGAAGGTCGCGTTCGTCGCGAGCGCGCGCTCGACCGTTTCGGGTGTGGACGATCGCACACACAATCCCCGGATCGGAACCTGGGTGCCGTTGACGACGACTCCTTCCGAGCGGCTCTCGACCGTCCGAAAGCCAGTCGTGGCGGTGCGTTCGCACTCGCCGAGTACGGCGTGGACGGTGTAGCGGCTCTGCGCGCCGAACCCGCGTGGCCACCACCGATCGGGGTCGCGTACAGTGAGCTGGCCGCGGACGGTCACGCGCTCGCCCGCGTCGGCAGTAACGCTCACTTGGCTCAGCGCGCTCATCCCATCCGTGCCCGCTGGCCGGAGCGAGAGTTCGATTCGGTCGCGGAGGTCGGTGCCCGCGTCGATGGTGACGATCGCGTTGACGCCCGATCCGTCGTCGGTCTCGTAGTGACGGATCGTGAGGTCGGTGATGACATTCTCGGGAGTGGATTCGACGCTCGTCCGTCTGACTCCGGGGACCGTGGCCCGGCTCGTGAGCGATCCCTCGGGGTCGGCGGCCTGGTTTTCGGGAGCGCGACACTCGACGAGGAGTTCGTTCTCGGGAGCGGGCTCGAACACCGATCGGAACGGCGTGAAGGGGGTGTCATGCGTGCCATAAAACTCGCCGTTCAGCCAGATCCGTCCGCGAGGGGAGAGTCCGTGGAGTTCGAGAAGCGCACGACCCGCCCTCTCGCGCGGATCCGCGAACGACGTCCGGTAGGCGACAGCGTGCTCGCCAGCGAATCGCGACGGACGCAACGACTCGACCGAATCCCACTCGTCGGTGGTCGGTGGCCCTTCTCCCGGATCGACGGCCGCAGCCTCCCACTCCCCGAGTTCCATGCTTCGAGACCGGCACGCTGCGTCCATAGCCCTTACGTTGGGTTCTTTCACTTTCACTCCGGAGATGGCATCGGTTGATACCTGTCGGGGACTGTCCAACAACCATGTTCGAGGAACTCGCCGCGACGTGCGAGGCGACCGAGTGCAACCGCGAGCTTCCGGATGAGCCTGCACTCGTCTTCCGAGACTCGGCGGGAGAGCGCCGCGCCTACGAGTGTCCGTGCGGCGCGGTCACCGTGACAGTCGCGAAGGCACACGCCTAACCGGCGACGGAGCCGACGGGAGCGCATGGAAGAAGTCGTCCACGCGCGCGGTCACGAACACGTCACCGCCCAGCATGCGAGCACGCTCGAACTCACGAGCGACGACTACCTCACCCCGGCTGGCGACTGCATCATCGGGATCGAGGCCGATCGCACACCCGCCGATTTCGATCGAGGTTTCGTTGCGGCCTGTCGCGACGCCGACGCAACGATCACGGCGACGTTCGAGGCGGACGATCACACCGAAACAGTCAGCGGCCGCGGACACCCGGATCTGGAATTCGCGAACGATAGGAGTCTGGTCTGTCGGACGAGCGAGTACGTCGACGATCGGACGGTGATGGTGGAGGGGGACGCGGCGGCCGCCGACCTCGATCGGGAGTTCGTGGCGGCGCTCGCCGAGGGTGCGGACCTTCGAGCGGTCTTCCGGGTCGAATAGGGTTTTGTGGCCGGCGGCCATTCCACAGCCATGAGCGACGACGGGGAACCGCCCGAGAACATCAGCGGCGGCCCTGACGGCGGCGGGCTCGAAACGGCGTTCGAGGAACGCGCAGCCGACACGCGCGCCGAGGCCGTCGTGGACCGTCTCGGGGAGCTGTACTGGCAGAAGACCTACGGCGGTCAGGATGCCTTCGAGTGTCTCGTGCGCACGATCCTAAGCCAAAACACCTCGGACAAGGCGAGCCAGCCCGCCCACGATGACCTGATGGATCGGTACGGCGACCGCGTGGACGGCGATCTCGCCGCTGCGCTCGCCAACGACGACCAGCCCACGCTCGCCGAGACCATCCAGTCAGCGGGTCTCTACAACCAGAAATCGGCGACGATGATCGCCATCGCCGAGCGGGTGGTCGACGAGTACGGGAGTGCAGCCGAGTTCGACGCGTTCGTCACCGAGAAGGACCCGGAAACGGTGCGCGATGCGCTGCTCGATTTTTCGGGTGTCGGACCCAAAACCGCCGACTGCGTGCTCCTCTTTTCGGGCGGGCGCGAGGGCGTCTTCCCGGTCGATACCCACGTCCACCGCATCTACCGCCGGCTCGGGATCGCGCCATCCGACGCCGACCACGAGGAAGTCAGGACAGTCGTGGAAGACCAGGTGCCGGCGGCAAAATGCGGGTTCGGCCACACTGCCTCGATCCAGTTCGGGCGGGAGTACTGCTCGGCGCGCAAGCCAGCGTGTCTCGACGATCCCGATGCCTGTCCGATGGCGGATCTCTGCGACCAGGTCGGCGTCTACCCCGAGACGGGCGAGGTGGTCGATCCCGCCGACGCGCCGGCGGAGTAGGGATCACCGGCGAACGGCGACAACCAGCGCGAGCGAAACGAGGACGAACGCGATCAGCGAGAGGTTTGGCACTGTCAGGCCGAGGATTTGGTACTGGACGGTTCCGCAGCTTCCGACCGAGCAGGTCGCGGAGTCGGCCGTGGCCTGAAACCACGAGTGGTAGGCGGCGACGCCGGACCCGAGGACTGACAGCGGCAGCGCGGTGCGGACGACGCCGGGGCGGTTTTCGAGCGCGGCCACGCCGAGGATCACAGTCAGAGGGTACATCAGGATGCGCTGGTACCAGCAGAGTTCGCAGGGGATCAGCCCGAGGCCGAGGCTGAAATAGAGGCTCCAGGCTGTGGCGACAACCGCGACGAGCGTGGCGGCCGCAAGCCAGAGTCGGGAACCGATAGAGCGCATCTGTTGGTCGCTCGTACATGAGGAACGTAGTGGTTGCGGTACTGGTCGGGTGTTGCCCGCGGTGGGACGCCACGCGCTCGGTTCCTGCCGAGCGCACGGGGGAGGAACGGAGCTGCCAGCGCGTGCCGCCACGAGGCGCTACGCGCCTCGGCCCGTGTGAACGGGCGGCTTCGCCGCCCGTGAACAGAGGCTACGCGCCCAGCGCGCGCAATGCGTTGCGGAGGCTGCCTGGTGTCCTGCCGAACGAAGTGAGGCAGGGCTCGGGAGAGCTTTGCTCTCCCGGTGGACATGAAAAGGGCGAGGCGCGCCGCCAAGGCGCGCCGTCGTTCCGCTTCGTCTGCTCGCGGGCCGAAGGCCCGCTCGCATGGTCCGAGGGACGCGGAGCGTCCCTCGCTACTCCACGACGAGCCTCACACTCGCTGCGCTCGCGTGAGACGCCGAGGGCTTTCGGCTTTCAGTATTGGTACCGCTGGACGTCGTCTTGAGCCTGGTCCGAGAGCCCGACATCGCCGGTCATTTCGTCGTACGTCATCCCCGAGAGATACTCGTCGTAGGTGACGTCGTAGCCGCTCCGGAGGTGGAAATCGAGCCGACCGGTCTCGACGGTGGCCTGGAAGAACTGATGGACCGCCCGGCGGAGGAGTTCGTCGGCGTCGTCGAGGTCGAGCGCACTCTGGAGGAGAGCGAGCTCGTTGCGGGTTTCGCGGTCGAGACGTAGGGTCGTCTCGTCGCCGAGATCATCGTAGCGCGATTCGATCTCTTCGGTGAGGTCGTCGAGACTCATGCGCCGGGATGAGCGTCGACTCGGGAAACCGCTTTCGGCTCCACGGCTGGCGAGGACCGCCACGCGTATCCCGAGCGCAGGACTACCGCGTTTGATGAGCGAGTCCGCGTTCTCGCCCCCCGACGATCCCGCTGCGGTCCGCCGGGCCCTCGTCGAGTGGTACGAGAACGATCATCGATCGTTTCCGTGGCGCGAGACCACCGACCCCTACGAAATCCTGGTCTCGGAGGTGATGAGCCAACAAACACAGCTCGATCGTGTGGTCGACGCGTTCGCGGATTTCGTCGAGCGATGGCCCGACACGCCAGCGCTCGCGGCTGCCGATCGGGCCGACGTAGTGAGTTTCTGGAGCGATCACAGCCTCGGGTACAACAACCGGGCGCAGTATCTCCACGAGGCCGCCGACCAAGTGGAAGGGGAGTTCGACGGGGAGTTTCCCGAGACGCCAGATGCACTTCAGGAGCTCCAGGGCGTCGGCCCGTACACCGCGAACGCGGTGGCGAGCTTCGCGTTCAACGAGGGGAACGCGGTGGTCGATACCAACGTCAAACGTGTTCTCTACCGGGCGTTCGACGTGCCGGACGACGATGCGGCGTTCGAAGAGACGGCCGACGAACTGATGCCCGCCGGCGAGTCGCGGGTCTGGAACAACGCGATCATGGAACTCGGCGGGGTCGCGTGTACGAAGACACCGTCGTGCGACGGGTCCGAATGTCCCTGGCGCACGTGGTGTGACGCCTACGCGACCGGCGATTTCTCCGCGCCAGACGTCCCCACTCAGTCGCCGTTTGAGGGAAGCCGCCGGCAGTTCCGTGGGCGCGTCGTGCGCGTGCTCGGCGAGTACGACGAACTCGCGCTCGACGATCTCGGCCCCCGCGTTCGGGTCGATTACTCACCGGATGGCGAGCACGGCCGCGAGTGGCTCCGAGGACTCGTCTCCGACCTCGCCGACGACGGACTGGTCGCGGTCGAGGACCGCGATGACGATACTGTCGTCCGGCTGTCTCGGTGATCCCGTTCGGCGACTGGGCGTTTGCGGATCGGCTGACGCCCCGCGGCGATCACGCCCCTTGCTGTGCCGACCGCCGACCGGTCGGGAACCCGATCGTGAGGTGGATGGCCGTCAGGAGCGCGGCGAGCACCAGTACCCCGACCGCGAACGTCCGGAAGATCGCGGTGTAGCCGTACCCCACATCGATCAGCGTGCCGACGACGACGCTCCCGAGCGCGTTGAGGAGCATGATCCCCGCGCTGAACACGGCGTAGGCGCTCGCTCGGTGGGCATCCGGCAGCGAGTCGAGAACGTAGGTGTCCATCGTGGGGAAGAGGCCGTGAATCACGAACCCGAGCGCGGCGCTCGTGGCGACGAGGCCGTAGAGTCCCGAGGCGAGCGTGAGTGCGAGCAGACAGCCGGCGAACCCGCCGACGATCCCGAGTAGCAGCGGAATGTATGGCATACGATCGGCGAGACGTCCGGCAATCGCGAACGCGGGGACGCCGGCGGCGAAAACCACCGTAAGCAGTTCGCGCGCAGTGCTTGCCGTGATCGGCTTGGTCGTGACGAGATACGAGACGTAGAAGTTGAACAGCCCGTTCCACGCGAGGCCGGCGAGGCCGGCGAATGCGACCCCACTCAGGATGACGGGCCACTGTCGACGGGCTGCGCCGAGGAAATCCCGATCGAGTTCCTCGCCGGGCGGGAAGGTCGTGGTTCGGGCGATCGCTCCGAACGCAACGGTCGCCACGACTGCGAACACGCTGATGAGACCGAACGCGAGCCGCCATCCCTCGACCAACAGGAGCTCGGACCCCTCGATCCAGAGGACACCGGTGATGAAAAGCGGCGCGCCAGCCGCGGCAAGCTGGCTCGCGGTCCCGTGGATGCCGACGGCACGTCCGATCGCTCCGGGGAACAGGTCGCTCAGCAGTGGTTTCGCCGCGATGAAGTACACACCGCTCGACAGTCCCATCAGGAACGCGCTCGCCCAGAGCACTGGTAGGGAAGTGGCGGTCGCGGCGAGCAGCGGCGCGGCCGCGAGGATGGTCCCGGCTGCGAGGATCACGGCGTAGCGTGGAACCAGCGTGAGCAGGTAGCCCGTCGGCAGCCGCGGCAGCGCGCTGCCGAGCCACGCGAGCGTCGCCAGCAGGCCGATCGCCGCTGCCGACGCCCCGAACGCGGATCGGATCGGTTCCAGCAGCGGTGCGAAGACGACTCGCGCGAGGTTGACCAACAGCACCATCGTACACATCGAGCCGAACAGCTGCTGGCGTGACACTATCGGGCGGACGGCCTATGAGGAATCAAGCCTTTGCGAAGCGGCAATCCCGCGGCCGGTGGACGAGGCTACCGGAAAATCGGCGTGTTCCGGCCGGAATCGCTGGTGCTTTGGGGAGCGATGTTCTCGAACCGGTATGCCAGACCGACCCCACGTCGTCGCGCTCGTCGGGAGTCTGCGCGACGGTAGCTATACTCGGATCGCCCTCCAGCACGCACTCGACGAGGCCGAAGAACGCGGCGCGAGTACGGACTTGATCGACCTCCGCCACCTCGACCTCGCGGTGTTCGACGCCGACGCGCGCGAGGTCGGCGACGCGCTCGCGCTCAAGCGCCGCATCCGGCGGGCCGACAGCGTTCTCCTCGGGACGCCATCCTATCACGGCTCGTACTCCTCGATCCTGAAGACCGCGCTCGATTACTGCGGGTTCGACGAGTTCGAGAACACCACCGTCGGCCTGTTGTCGGTCTCCGGTGGCGCGTTCCCGATCACCCCGCTCGATCACCTCCGATCGGTCGCCCGCGCGCTCAACGCGTGGGTCATCCCACATCAGGCCGCCATCCCGAAAGCAAGCGGAAAGTTCGCGGACGGCGAACTCACTGACGAGAGTTCGCGCGAGCGCGTGGCGACGCTGGGCCAGCGGGCTGTCGAGTACGCCACCATCGAACCCGATCCACCCTGTCTCGAAAGCACCGAGAACGTTGGCGCGGATGACTGACCGCAGGACAGTGTCGCATCGAGCAGCGTTCTAGGTCGTGTTCTACCCACTCGGGAGTATCCGGATACGGCTCCTGCTCGGCCGCCCAGTTCCGAAACAGTCCCCACCGCTGGGAGAGTGAGCGGGCGAAAGAACCCAGAGCCTGTGGTCCTGCGACGGCGTGGGTAGCGGAAATCAGGAAGGAAGATCTCCGCCGTGTTCTGACTGTTTTTCGTATACGTAGAAATCAGAGACACGCGCTTCGTACTCGTTTTCTACTTTCTCGATCAAGTCGAAATTCGGGAAGTTTTCGACCACGTAGTCCGTAAAACGCCGATGTCTGACGTGCAGTTCAGGTGTTGGCTCCTCGCAGTTGCTTGAAAATATTATCACATACTTGGTTGACGCGCCGAACATATCGTGCATGGTCTTCTCGAAGATCGCATCGTCCACTAAATGAAAGACCATCTCCAGCGAGAGGACCAGTTCGGCCTCGAGTGCACCTCTGTTCAGAAAGTGCGGTGGATCGTACAGGAAGAAACTCTTCGTCTCGTCGTTTGCGAACCGACGTGAACACGCCCGGATCGCCGATTTCGATATTTCGAGTCCGACGTAAGAAGGATACTCGGCCAACTCTACTTGGACACCATCTCCACATCCGAACTCCAGAACGGATGTGATGTCGTTCCGATCGACGAACGTATTGAGGAAATCGGCTTTAAACTGCCTGTGTCCGCCTCGTGAACCGGGACCTGCGTCACGGTCATCTGCGTATCGTTGTTCCCAGTACTCGATCGGATCGAACAAGCGGTAGTAGAGGCTCCTCGTTCGTTCGTTTCGTTCCAAGAGAGAAAGGACTCTCCACTTCAGAAAGGTGGTTGTCCGGTTCATCAGTCCACATGGGCCTTCCGTCATGACGACCTCTATGGCCCTCCGGACGAGTGTCAACCTGCTCATGGAGCGTGTTCGGTAGAGGAATCATGAACGTTTCCACAGTCTACTTTGGTTGACTGATTGCAATAAACGCCCTCACGTCGTGATCAATCAGCGGGTGGAATCCTGTCTCACCCCGTCAGCAGCCGTTTCAGAATTTACAGCATGGTGCTTCGATGGGGGTCGACGCGATTTCGCGACGATTCGGTCCGGGAACGACAACCGAAAAAACTGCGACACTACCGGCCACTAGCGTGTCGAAACCGGGATAGGGACTGCCCCGCTACCGCCGACAGTGACGCAGTGGGTCGAGAACCCGACCGGCGGGCGCGACAGAGGTCCGATAGGGCTCGCTCGTGCGTGGCTCGAAGTGCTGGTTCGTCCACGTCGGTTTTTCGCGGCGGGAGTCGCACCGGGCGATCAGGCCCCCGGACTGGTGTTCGTGATGGCCGTGGTCGCGATCGAGGAGGCGACCCGCTTCGCGCTCGTTCCTGGCGCGTACCCGGTCGTCGCGAACCGACCGCTCGTCTCGGGCGTCGTCGCGCTCGTCGTCGCAGCCGGGTTCGTCGCGCCGCTCGCACTCCACTTCGCGGCCGCAATCGCGACTCTCGGGCTCGTTCCGCTCGTCGAGGATCGCGCCGGTGTCAGCGAGACGGTGCAGGTGATCGCCTACGCGACCGCGCCCTGCGTTTTCGCCGGTATACCGTTCCCGCCGCTCCAGGCCGTCTGCACAGCCTACGGTGCAGCGTTGCTCGTCGTCGGGATCGCCGAAGTACACGGGACGAGCCTCGCTCGCGCGGCGGTCGCGGGGGCGCTCCCCGCAGCGTTCGTCTTCGGCTACGCCTACACGTTTCGCGGGTTCGCAGCCATCAACGCGCTCGGACTGTTCGGCTGATCACGCCGTGTCGTCCTCGCTGGTGACCTCTACTTCGATCGCGTTCGGTAGATACGCGTTAGCGGCGTATCCGCCCTCATTCCAGGGGAACTGGTCGTTCTCGATCGCGTCGAGTCCGTCCTCGGGTGCCCCGATCGTCGCCGGCTGTGCCCGACCGCGCTCGTCGGTCGCTCGCGAGGCGAGGGTGTAAGTTCCTGGGGTCGGCTCCCAGGTGTACTCGAACAGCCGCCACGCGCCGGCGTAGTCGGGGCCGAACAGCTCTGCGTCGTGCCACGCCTCGCCACTGTCGGTGGAGACCTCGACACCCGCGATCTCGTCGTCGCCCGCCCACGCGACGCCGCGCACTGTAACCGTATCCTCGTGAGGCGTGATAGGTTCCTCGCCGGTCGGTCGGCCGATCAGCGACATCACGGTTTCGTCGAACGTGTAGGGATGGTCGACCGCCGACGATTCGAGCTGGTCCCACGTTCCGGTCGTTGGAACGGTGTCGGCGTGTTCGGGCGTCTCGCCCGCGGGATGGATGCGGTAGTCGTCCTGCTGCCACCGGGCGTGAGTGCCAGGCCGATCGAGCGCGCTCTCGGTGACCATCCCTTCGCTCACGCGGAGTTCGGACAGCCACTTCACGCTGTTCACCCCGTACCAGCCAGGGACCACGAGCCGCACCGGATAGCCGTGCTCGGCGGGGAGCGCCTCGCCGTTCATCCCGTGAGCGAGGAGACAATCATCGAGCGCCTTCGAGAGCGGGATCGATCGAGCGAACGTCTCCTCCTCGGTGCTGTCGTCGCCGATCGCGGTGAGCCAGCGGTCCTCGTCGTCCGCCCCGCTGCCCGTCGCCGCAGCGTCCGTATCGAGACCGGACGCCCGCAGCACCGACCGTACTGGTGTCCCGGTCCAAACGGCGGTCCCGACCGCCTCACAGCCCCACTGGACGCTCCCCGTCTCGGGGTCGTGCTGGCCGCGACCGTTGCCTGCGCATTCCATCGTGTGTGCGACAGCGACCGTGGGAAGGTCCTCGACGATGTCGGTGAGGGGGAGTTCGGTTTCGTCTCCGTCCGTTCCGGCGACGTCGATGGTCCACGCGTCGGCGTCGCCATCGGGGATCGGGTTCCGGTGACAGACGAAGTGTTCCTCGATCGGTGTCAGCCAGTTCGCGAACGTCTCCCGACTCGCCGCTCCGACGACGGTGTAGCGGTCGGCCTCGTCGCGGGTCTCGCTCGTGCCCGGTTTCCGGTCGAGGATCGCATCGATCTCCTCGCGTCGCCCCTCGCGTGTCTCGCTCATACGGACCAGTCGTGCGGATTCCGCATAACCGTTTCCCGCTCGTGTCGATGCCACGGAGCAGCGAGCGTCATCGTCGCAGACGTTCTAGCGGTCCGACGTCAGGGGTTCGTCTGTCCGTCGACGGCGATGACGGCTAGCTGACCGACGACGACACTGATGCCCATGGCCACCGGGAGCAGAACGATGACAACGAACAGTCCGAGCGTGAGTGTCAGAAATGCAAAATCGATCTGGACGTCGAGCGGAAGCGACGCCGTGTTAGTCCAGACGATCACGAGAGCGACGCCCAACGAGAGCAATGTGCCGACCAGTCCCGCTGCACCAGCGTCGACGAACTCGTTTTGAAACCGATCGCTCAGCAGGGCCCCGACGAGGCCGGCGACGGCGGGTGTCGCGAGATAGATATACGGTGGGGGCCGGACGGCGACGAGCAAAACGACGAAGACGGCCGCCTGTGCGAGACCGCCGAGCACTGGAACGGTTCGCCCCATTCTCAACAGCTATACTGGAAGAATGAATAAATGTTACCCCGACTCACACCACGGATCGAGTCAAGGACGGATCGTTCAGTCGCGACAGTCGGGGGAACCGTTCGGTGCCGCCGAGCCGGAGGGTTAACCATCGGGTGGACGTAGCGCCAGTGTGCTCACCCTGAACATCGACGAGTTCATGCTCGAACTCAAGGACGGCGCGCTCAAGAACGTGGGTCCGGCGAACAAGTCGGCCGAGGCGAAACTGTTCGACGTCGCGTCGGCGGAGGCGCGTGCGTTCGGCGACAAGCGCGTGAAGCTCGTGTTCGAAGACGACGAGGGCAACGAGGTCCAAGTCGCGCTGTTTCCCGACGATGCGAGCCGAGTTGCGAGCGACATCGAGGCACTCGAAGACGACAGTCCAGTGTTCGAGTAAGCGTCCGCGTTTCGACAACCGTTTTAATCCCCGGCCGCTCGATCCGGTAATGGGTAGTTGTATCATCTGCGGCACCTCCGTCGACGGCCACATCTGTGGGAGTCACGAGGAGGACGTCGTTTTCGAGTTCGAAGGATCGCGCGCGAATCAGCTCACCCCCGGTCGCTTCTACCGCGGCTCCGTCGACGGCTTCGCCGACTTCGGTGTGTTCGTCGACATCGGCGACAGCGTCACCGGTCTGCTCCATCGGAGCGAGCTCGACACCCGGCTCGAAAGCCTCGACTGGGATTCGGGCGAGACCGTCTACGTTCAAGTCACCGACGTTCACGACAACGGCAACGTCGACCTCGCGTGGTCGATCCGCCAGTCGCCACGCGAGTTCCGTGGCGAGCTCGTCGACGATCCCGAGGGCGACCGACTCGCGGAGGCAGAGGCCGACTCCGAATCCGAGACGGCGGAGGCGACCGACCCAAATGAGCGCGCGGCCGCCGACTCGGCGGCCGAACCCGTGACCGACATCGCCAGCGCGGACGAACCCGACACGGACGAGACCACCGGAGCGGGGACTGACGGCGACACCTCGGTGACGACCGATAGCGACGACTCGGTAAACGAAGAGGACACCCGAACGGCTGTCCCGTCCGACGAAGGGGGCGCGGCGCTGGTCGAGTCCGAACGCGAGCGCGTCCCGATTGCGGACCTCGAATCCCGTGTCGGCGATCACGTCCGCGTCGAGGGCACAGTCGTGAGCGTCCGCCAGACCGGCGGCCCGACGGTGTTCGAACTCCACGACGAATCCGGTACTGTGGACTGTGCGGCGTTCGAGGAAGCCGGCGTCCGCGCGTACCCGGATGTCGAGACGGATGCGGTCGTCGCCATCGAGGGTGAGGTCGAACGCCACCGCGACGATCTCCAGATCGAGACTGGGGGGCTCGCGGTACTCGAGGGTGAAGAGCGGGATGCGGTCACGACCCGACTCGAGGACGCACTCGCCGAACGGGCTGCGCCCGACGCGATCGAACCGTTGGCCGACGATCCCGTGATCGACGATCTCAGCGAGGAGATTCACGACCTCGCGGGGCTGATCCGGCGAGCAGTGCTCGAATCCCGGCCCGTCGTCGTGCGTCACGACGCGAGCGTCGACGGCTACGTCGCGGGAGCGGCGATCGAGCGCGCCACGCTGCCTTTGGTGCGCGAGGAGCACGCCCGTGACGACGCCGAGTATCACTACTTCGACCGTCGGCCGGTCGAGGACGGAATCTACGACATGGACGCCGCGACGCGCGACGTCACGTCGATGCTCGACGCCAACGAGCGCCACGACGAGAAGTTCCCGCTGTTCGTGTTCTGCGGCGTCGGCAGTGCGCGCTCGCGCGACGGCCTCTCGCTGCTCTCGATCTATGGAGCCGAGCGGGCCGCGATCGGTGATCGAGCGCTCGACGCGGACGATCTCGCGGCGCACGTCACGCCGGCCGACCGCGACGCCGGGACAGCCACGACCGCGACCACCCTTGCGGCGACCGTCGCGTCGGGGGTCAACCCCGACGTTCGCGGCGACCTCGGCAATCTCCCGGCAGTGAGCTACTGGGAGGGCACGCCCGAAGCGTACGCCGATCTGGCGGCCGAGGCGGGTGCCGACGCCGAGCGGACACGCGACGTCCGCGAAGCGATCGCGCTGGTGGCGAACTACCAGGCCTACGAGGACAAACGGGAGCTGATCGCCGACCTGCTGTTCGATGGCAGCGAGTCGCTCGCCGAACGCCTCGCGACCCAGTTCCGCGAGAAGCTCGACGCGGCGATCGAGACCGCCGAGGCTCATCTCGACCAACGGGAGGCCGACGGCGTCACCGTGGCGGTGCTCGACACCGACGCGTTCACCCACCGGTACGACTTCCCGCCGACCGATCTGCTGTGTGACGAACTCCACCGTCGGACCCGGGAGGATTCGCCTGTTCTCCTCGGGCTCGGCGAGGACGAACTCCTGCTTCGCCACACCGGCGACCTCGATCTCGAAGCCATGGCCGAAGCGATCGCCGAGCGCGCCCCCGAAGCGGGTGTGGCTGCGCGAGCGGCCCGCGACGACCGGATCGAGTTCCTGCTCGGTGAGCGCGACGCCGTGCTCGACGCTGCGGTCACGACGATCGGCGAGCAGTTCGACTGACGCCGCGGTTGCGGCGGCTGTTGGGCGGTGCGGTCGCGGTGGCGGTGCCTGGTGGATCGAGGGCGAGCGAGTGAAACGAGCGAGGGCTCGTGCTGTGCGGTCGTGGAGAGCGCCAGCAGTCATACCGCGAACGAGGCCGAAGGCCGAGCGAGCGGGTGTTTTTGGTCCAGATTTTTGCGAGGGGTTGAGCGCGAGCGGTGCGAGGCGCGAACCCCCGAAGTAAAAAGGTGGGTTCTAGAGTGCGTTCCCTTCGATCGAGATGTCGGCGTGAAGTTCCTCGCGGAGCGCTGAGTGGACGTGACAGATGTCCTCGCCTCGCTCGACGAGTTCGTCCTCGTCACCGCTGATGTCGGCCTCGACGCGGATGTCGAACCGGATCGCTTCGAGGTCGTCATCGTCGTCGAGATCGCCTTCGGCGTCGATCTCGATTGTGCCGAGGTCGTCGTAGTCGCGCTGCTGGGCCCCGACGCGGAACGCGGGGATGTAACAGGAGGCGTAGTCGGCGACGAGCGTCCCGTTCGGCTCCGGACCCTCCTCCTCGGTGGCGTCGACGGTGAGTTCGAAGCCGCCGATCCGGCTTCGCGTGACGAATCCCTCCTCGGACGTGCTACTGACTTCGATATCTGCCATTGCGGCCGACTCGACGACCGCCATACCCCTAAACATTGCCCACTCGTGTGCCGGGGCCGCCATCGCGGTCGGAGTGATCCGCCGGGACGACCGACGACGAACCGTCGGTTTCGGTCCCGACCTCAGAGCTCGAAGGAACCGTCGTCGTCGAGGACGTGGACCTCGCCGTCGATCCCGCGATCGTCGACTGCGTCGACGAACTCCTGGGGATCGGCTTCGAGCGGCGGCATGGTGTCGTAGTGCATCGGGAAGACGTGATCGGCGTCGAGCCACTCGGCAGCGATCGATGCCTGCCAGATGCCCATCGTGTAGTGATCGCCGATCGGGAGCGCGACCGCGTCGGGCTGGAGGTACGGCGCGATGACGTCTTTCATCTCCGACATCAGCCCGGTGTCGCCGGCGTGGTAGAAGGCGGTGCCGGTGCCGTCGGGGCCTGGCTGCTCGTCGCTCACGACGAACCCGGCAGGGTTGCCGAGCTCGTACTCGTAGTCGAGATCGACGCCGCTGGTGTGGTCGGCTCGATGCATCGTGACGTAGGCGTCGTCACATTCGAGCGTGCCGCCGATGTTCATGCCGATGGTGTCCTCGGCTCCCATCTCGCTCTCGACGTAGGCCGCGACCTCGACCGGCGCGACGATCGTCGAATCGGTGAACTCGCCCGCGTGGGCGACGTGATCCGAATGGGCGTGGGTGAGGAGCACGTAGTCGGGCGTCTCGATGTCTGTGGGCTCCATCGAGGTGTGTGGGTTGTCGAAGAACGGGTCGATCAGCAGGCTGGTGTCGCCGACCTCAACGTACCACGTCGAGTGACCGTGCCAGGTGAGTTCCATTGCGTCCCGTCGTACTCGCGTCGCGCACTTAGTTCTGTAGGCGGCCGTGCGAAGGCGGGGCAAGAGCGCGTTCGTGTACGTTTATCAGGAGCGGACACGAGACCTCGCCATGCACCGCGTACGATTCCGCGATCCGGACGGCGAACTCCGTACTGGCGAATGGCTTGCGGACGAAGCGACGATCAGCGCGAACGCCGGGCCGACCAGTCGCGTCGCGTTCCCCGACGACACGTTCTCGCCCGAGGAAGTAGACGTGCTCGCGCCAGCGGAGCCCACGAAGATCGTCTGCGTCGGGCTGAACTACGAGGATCACGCCGCCGAGCAGGGAAAGGATCTCCCCGACCGCCCGTTGCTCTTCCTGAAGGGACCGAACACCGTGGCGAGCCACGAGCAGACCGTGGAGCTGCTCGCCGAGAAGGAACGCATCGAGTACGAGGCCGAGCTCGGCGTCGTGATCGGCCGGGAGTGCCGGCACGTCGACCAGGCGGACGCGATGGATGTCGTCGCCGGGTTCACCTGCGTGAACGACCTCTCGAACCGCGACGATCAGCGGATCGAGCAGAACTGGGTCCGCGGGAAGGCGTTCGACGGGGCTGCACCGATGGGGCCCGTCCTCGCGACGCCCGACGAGGTACCCGACGACGCCACAATCGAACTCCGTCTGAATGGCGAGACGAAACAGCGCTCCTCGCGCGAGAAATTCATCTTCTCGGTGCCCGAACTGATCGCGGAGATCACGACGTACATGACCCTCGAACCCGGTGACGTGATCTCGACAGGCACGCCCGCGGGCGTCGGCCCACTTGCCGACGGCGACGAGGTCGAGGTCGAGATCGAGGGGATCGGCACGCTCTCGCACTCGGTCACGATCCCCTGAGCCACGCCGACGATCCAGAGTCGGCCACGAACTCGGTCGGTGCGGATGCCAACTCCTAAGTTTAGGCTTACCTAACGCGCGCCTCACATGGAACTCACGCGCCGGGACGCGCTCGCGGCGCTCGCCGGCGGCAGCGTCGTCGGCGGCGGTGGAGCGGCAGCCATCGGACGGAACGAAAGCGAGCCGAGCGGAGCGCGAACGGAGACGGATGACGGATCGTCGACTGCGGCGGACGCGGCGTTCACGACGGTGCGCGATCCTCTCGTTGCGACCGCGCGCGTCGTCTATCCCGACGAGATAACCGGAATTCCGAGGTTCGTCGAAACTTACGCACTTGGGCGTATCGAAGAGCGAGAGAAGTACCGACGGGGCGTCGAACGAGCAGTTGCCGCCATCGACGATCGCGCGGAATCGTGGTACGACGGGCGATACGCGAGCCTCGACGCCGAAGATCGGGATGGGGTGTTGCGCGAGATGGGTGCGGATACTGCCGATCCCGATCCCGAAGGATCGACCGCCGAACGAGTGCGGTACTACGTGGTGAACGAACTCCTGTACGCGCTCTACACCTCACCTGCCGGTGGAAAACTCGTTGGACTCGAGAACCCCCAGGGCCATCCCGGCGGACACGAGAGCTACCAGCACGGGCCACGATGAGCGGCGCGGACCGGACGCCCGCGAATGCGCCCGACGTCTGCGTGATCGGGGCGGGCCCGGCGGGCGCGCTCTGTTCCCACCGGCTCGCCGAGCGCGGTCACGACGTCGTGATTCTGGAGGCCGGGCCCCGGTTCTCGTTCGAGGACCGCCCCGAGCGAATGGAGCGCACGATCCGTCCGGGAAAGGACGACCGAAGCGTCTGGGATATGGGCGGCGAGCGCGACGCCTACGTCTCGACCGGTCCGCGGCCGTACCCACTGAACCGCTCGCGGGTGAAAGGCGTCGGCGGGACGAGTCTCCACTGGCAGGGGATGGTGATGCGGCTCCATGAGGCCGACTTCAAGCGGGGGAGTCGCGACGGCGTCGCCGCGGACTGGCCGCTCTCCTACGAGGATCTCCGACCGTACTACGCGGCCACCGAGCGCGCGTTCGGCGTGGCGGGGGCCGCCGACAACCCGTTCGCGCCGCCGCGCGAGGAGCCGTATCCCCTCCCCGCCTTTCCGCCCTCCTACAGCGACTCGATTTTCGCCGAGGCGTGCGAAGAACTCGAAATCACCACCCACTCGGTGGGGAACGCGCGCAACTCCGAGCCCTACGACGGACGGTCGGCCTGCGTCGGATACGGTACCTGCAAACCCGTCTGCGCCTCAGGCGCGAAGTACGACGCGACCGTCCACGTCCGAAAGGCCGAGGCGGCGGGCGCACGCGTGATCGACCGCGCGCCGGTTCAGCGCCTCGAAACCGATGGAGAGGGGCGAGTGACGCGCGCGGTGTACGCGACGCCAGACGGCGAACACGCTCAAGAGGCTCGTCGGTTCGTGATCGCCTGCGGTGGGATCGAAACCCCTCGCCTGCTCCTGCTTTCGGACTCGCCCAACCACCCCGACGGACTCGCCAATTCGAGCGGGCTCGTGGGCCGATACTTCACCGAACACTGTTTCGCGGGCGTCGGCGGCCGGCTCAACCGCCGGACCCGCCAGAAGCACGTCGGGTTCAACACCACCGAGAGCCACCAGTTCTACGATCTGGACGGTTACAACCCGATCAAACTCGAGTTCTTCAACTACGCTGGGCCGTCGCCCGTCGAGACGGCGCTCTCGGGGGACGAGTGGGGCGACGCGCTCCTCGATTCCCTCCGGGACGCCTACGGCACCCACGTCACGGTCGGCGGACTGGTCGGCCAACTACCCCGGAAGGAAAACCGCGTGACGCTCGACCGCTCGACCACCGACGATCACGGCAACCCGGTACCGGATGTCCGGTGGTCGATCGGCGAGCACACGAAGCGAACTATTCGGCGGGCCAACGAGATCCAGCGGTCGATCCTCGACGAACTCGGGGCCACGATCGAGTGGACCGTCGGTCCCGAAAACACCGGCCCGGCGTTCCATCATATGGGAACAACGCGGATGGGGACCGATCCGGCATCGAGCGTCGTGAACCCCGAACTCCGGACCCACGACGTCGAAAACCTCCACATCGCCTCCAGCAGTGTGTTCGTCACTGGCGGCGCGATGAACCCCACGCTCACCATCGCCGCGCTCGCGCTGAAGGCGGCCGACCACGTCGATACGGCGCTCTAAGGGACAGTGTGGTGGCAGTGCGGCGATCAGCGGCCGTTTCGGGACAACGCTTTTATCCCTGGTTCCTGAGAGTGATTACAGAGGTCGACCGATGACCACCCTATTCGTCTTCTGACCGGGCCGCCGTTTCCCGACCCATCGCTGGTTCGACAGCGTCGGCTGGCGGCTCCGTCATCAAGCGCTCGGTGATCACCGAGCCGGCCGCATCGTCCACGGACGACACACCACTACCACACATGACAGCTACGAACGCAATCGTTGTACAGCGCGTCGATAGCGGCACGCCCGCGACCGACGAAATCCGAGCGCTCGCCGCAGCCGCCGGCTATACGATCGTCGACGAGGTGACGCAGGTTCGAGCCGAGGATCCCGGTACACATCTCGGACAGGGGAAGGTCGAACAGCTCGCAGATCGGGTCGCCAAAACGGGGGCCGAGATCGCTATCGTCGACGGCGAACTCACACCAGCACAGAACCACGGGATTCGAGCGGCGCTGCCGGACGGGACCCGCGTCCACGATCGCTATCGACTGGTCCTCGACGTGTTCGGCGACCAGGCGGGGACGAGGCGAGCACAGCTCCAGGTCGAACTGGCGCGACTCCGCTACGAACTCCCACGGATGCGTGAATCGGCAGACGAGGGATGGTTCAACAAACGCGTCGAGAAGGGATCGCCGCTGTACGACGCCGAAGATCGGATCGATCGGCTCGAAACCAAACTCGACGAACTCCCCGATCCCGCGGCGGAGTTCCGCAAGCGCCGGCGCGAGGAGGGATTCGACCTCGTGACGATCGCGGGCTACACCAACGCTGGCAAGTCGACGTTGCTCCACCGCCTCGCGGACGAGTTGACACTCGCGGACATCGAACCGGACCACGCGGACCGCGACGCGACGGCGGCGGTCGAGGATCGGCTGTTCAAGACGCTCGAAACCACCACGCGCCGGGCGACGCTCGGCGGGCGTCCCGTCCTACTGACCGACACGGTCGGGTTCGTCGCGGACCTGCCCCACTGGCTGGTCGAGTCGTTCAGCGCGACGCTCTCGGAGGCTGCGGCGGCCGATCGCGTGGTGCTGGTCGCGGATTCGAGCGATCCCCCCGACGAACTCCGCGAGAAACTCCGCGTCTCGCTCGACGTGCTCGATGCGCAGGACGTTCCACGCGAGGCGGTCGTGACCGCACTCAACAAGGTCGATCTGCTCAACGATGAGGAGCGCGAGCGTCGGCTGGCGGCCGCGGCCGACATCGCCCCGTCACCGCTGCCGATCAGCGTCCGGGAGGGAACGAACCTCGATCGACTCGTGGCGCGGATCGAGGACGAATTGCCGACTGAACGCACCACGGTCGAGATGGAAAACGTCGACGAGGCGATGAGCGTCGTTTCGTGGCTCTACGACCACGCGAACGTCGCGGACGTGAGCTATGGATCGGCAGGCGATCAGGTCACGGTCACGTTCGCGGCGCGGCCGTCGATCGTCGAGCAGGCGCGAGCCAAAGCAGCGGCCGTCGGCGGCGTCGACGGCTGATCCTCGACGAAAGCGTGTGATCGGCGACGAGATGGGAGCAGGACGGCTGGCTCACGTGCCGCCGTAGACCGGAAAGAGTTCGAACAGCACGAACGAGGCGGCCGCCGACAGCGACGGCGTCATGATCCAGAGCATGACCACGCGTCCCGTCGTCGCGGGATCGAACAGGTCGTTCGCGGCGAGTTCGTCGGGTTCCTCCTCGCCGATTCCTGGCACACCACCTGCACCAGCGACGTCACCGTTCGCGGTATCTCCGGTGACGTCACCAGCCACGTCGCCGGCAGTAGTTCCGGTGGCCGTATCGTCGGCGGCGAGTGCGTTCGTCGAGATGGTCGTCGTCTCCTCGCTGCCCTGGATGGCGGCCGTCGCCGCGCTGGCGACGGTCGTCGTGCGGGTCGCCCGACCCCAGCCGAGCCCCACGATACACATCGTCGCGCTGACCGCGAGACTCGCCGGAATCCCGAACTCGGAGAGTACGGTGATGATCGTCGCACTCACGATGGCGACCACGAGCGACGCGAGCAGCGGAAGGTCGGTGAGATCGTTGCCGACGGTGTCGAGGGTGCGTCGCGCGATCGTGAACGAGCCGAGACCGATGGCCGCCGCCGCGAGGACGACGCCCTGAGTGATACTGATCGCCCCGCCGCCGACGAGCGGCGCGACCGCGTTCGCGGTGTTCGACGCGCCCGCGCTGAACGCCATATAACAGCTGATCGCGAGCACGATCGCGCTCCAAAACCCCTCCTTCCGGCTGGTGTCCTCGGCAAGGTGTGGGATCGGAACTGAACCCGATCGATCGAGCACGAACAGCGCGCCGTCGGAGCGGTCGATCCCGAACCACGCGTCGAGATAGGGGTAGAGGTAGCGCCCGACGACCGCGCAGATCCAGAAGGCGAGTACCGGGGCGACGATCCACGCCGAGACGATCTCGAACATTACGGCGTAATCGAGGCTTCCACTCGCCACACCGAGCCCGGCGATCGCGCCGACTGCGGTCATCGAGGTCGAGGCTGGTACTCCAAAGAGGTTCGAGATAAGCAGGGCAAGCCCGACGAAAAAGAGCACGCCGACGCTCGCCGCGAGTGTGAACTGATCGGCGGGGACGATCCGACCGCCCATCGTCTCGATGACCTCCGTCCCGACCGTCGCCCCACCGAGCAACGCAAACCCCGTAAACAGCGCGGCAGCGCCGGTCTTCGAAACGAGTCGACTCCCCACCGCGGGACCGAACGCGACTCCTGTCGAGGAACCACCGATGTTGAAGCCGACGAAGACCGCGACCGCGAGACCAATGATAAGAACGGCAGTAACCATGAATAACTTATCGGGACCTTCTGACTAAATAGTGCCGCTTTCGACCGACGCCCGCACCCGCCTTCGTGATCGTCACGTCTGCCGCAGTCGTCGCATCACCCGAACGCATTCGATCGCGGGCTGACCGTGTGAGCACGCTTAAGCCCCGGCGACTGCTCGTCCCGGTATGCAGACACGCGATCTCTCCGAGCACGCCGTCTACAGGGCCGGCGAGGGGAGTGAGGAGGTCGCACGCGAGCTGGGACTCGATCCCGACGACCTCGTGAAACTCTCCTCGAACGAGAACCCGCTCGGTCCGAGTCCGGCAGCGATGACGGCGATCCGCGAGGCCGCAAGCGAGGTCCACGTCTATCCCAAATCGGCTCACACCGATCTCGTCGCCGCGATCGCCGATCAGTGGGAGCTCACGCCGAGCCAGGTGTGGCTCGCCAACGGCGGCGACGGCGCGCTGGATTATCTCTCGCGCGCGTTACTCGATCCCGGCGCGGCGGTGCTCGTGCCCGAACCCGGCTTCGCCTACTACGGAATGAGCGCGCGCTATCACCACGGCCGAGTCCGTTCGTACTCGCTCCGGGCCGAGGAGGGATTCACCCAGAGCGCCGACGCGGTGCTCGACGTCTACGACGGCGAGCGCATCGTCTACCTCACCAGCCCGCACAACCCGACCGGCACAGTCGTCGACCTCGCAGACGTCGAACGGATCGCCGAGGAAACGAACGAGGACACACTCGTGGTCGTCGACGAGGCGTACGGCGAGTTCGCCGAGACGCCGAGCGCCGTCCGACTGGTCGAAGGACGCGAGGGATGGGATGCCCGCGAGGACGTCGCAGTGCTCCGCACCTTCTCGAAGGCCTACGGTCTCGCAGGGCTCCGGCTGGGGTACGCTGTCGTGCCCGAGCCGTGGGCCGGCGCGTACGCCCGGGTGAACACGCCGTTCGCGGCGAGCACGGTCGCCTGTCGCGCCGGCCTCGCCGCGCTCGACGACCGCGAACACGTCGAACGAACGGTCGAGAGCGCCGTGTGGGCACGCGAGTATCTCGAAAGCGAACTCGATACCAAGACCCACGAAAGCGAGGGTAACTTCGTACTCGCCAAGGTGAGCGACGCAACCGCAGTCGCCGAGGCGGCCCAGCGACGGGGCGTGATCGTCCGGGACTGTACGAGCTTCGGTCTCCCCGAATGTGTCCGGGTCTCGTGTGGAACCCGAGAAGAGACCGAACGCGCAGTCTCCGTGCTGAACGAGGTGCTTGCGGGGTGAGAGTCGCCGTCACCGGAACGCCGGGCTCCGGCAAGACGACCGCGACCGATCGGCTCGCCGCACGCGACGACGGCAGCAACGCCGACGACTCTGGCGGTGTCGAGGGAACTCTCGATCTCGTCCACCTGAACGAGGTCATCCGCGAGGAGGGGCTGTCGACCGGGACCGACGCCGATCGCGACAGCCTCGTGGCGGACCTCGATGGCGTCGAGGCCTGGCTCGACGACCGCCAGACCACCGCCGACATCGCCCTCGTCGAATCCCATCTTGCCCACTGGCTCAACGCCGATCGCGTGGTCGTGCTCCGGTGTCATCCCGCCGAACTCGAAGATCGGCTCGCCGCCCGCGGGGAGCCCGACGCCACCATCACGGAGAACGCCGAAAGCGAGGCGCTCGACGTGATCCTCGGCGAGGCGGTCGAGCGCCACAGCCGCGACGCGGTGTACGAGATCGACGCGACCGATCGCGCTCCCGAGGATGTCGCCAGCGAAATTCGGGCCGTCATCGCCGGCGAGCGTGAACCGAGCGCCGGAACCGTCTCGTTCGTCGAGTACCTCTGATCCCATGAGTCACCAGCCATGACACTCGATGGGTACCGCTCGACCGCCGACCGTCTCCTCGAACCGTTCGTCGGCCTCGCGGCCCGAGCGGGACTGACGCCGAACGTCGTGAGCGTCGTCGCGTTCGTGTTCGCGGCTGCGGCGGGGGTGGCGTACGTTCTCGCGGGCGGCGAGGCGCTGTGGTATCTCGCTGGCGCGGTCTGCGTTGGACTCAACGGCTCGCTCGATCTGCTCGACGGCGCGCTCGCGCGCCGGCTCGACACCGCCTCGCGGGCGGGCGATCTGCTCGATCACGTCCTCGACCGATACGCCGATGTCCTGCTGGTGGTCGGCCTCGCGCTCGGGATCGATCGGCCGACGCTCGGTCTCGCTGCGGTGACGGGCGTGTTGTTGACCTCGTATCTCGGTACGCAGGCTCAAGCTGTCGATCTCGATCGGGTGTACGGCGGCCTGCTCGGGCGCGCGGATCGGCTCGCATTGATCGGGATCGTGACCGGGGTTGCGGCGTTCGTCCAGCCCACGATCGCTGGCGTCGGCCCCGTCGGTTGGCTGCTGGTCGTCTTCGCGGTCGTCGGCCATCTCACCGCGCTCCAGCGCCTCTACTACGCATTGCGGGCGCTCGCTGCCGAGGAGTGAGGCGGGTGGCGGACGTTTTATACGCAGGGACGGCCTCCATCGAGGCATGGTCCAGTGTGAGATGTGCGGTGCGGAGACCGCTTCTCCGACGACGGTGAAGATCGAGGGCGCGGAGATCGACGTCTGCGACGACTGCGCCGAGTTCGGGACCGAAGTCCGCCAGCCCGCGTCCGAGAGCACGTCCACCAAGTACTCGACAGGCTCGTCGGAGGACGGGGCGAGCGCGTCGTCCGGTGGGAGCGGATCGAGCGGTGGTGGCTCGACCTCGCGCGGGCCGGACATGTTCGACGACATGGAAGAGGTCGTCCAGGATTACGACGATCGCATCCGGAGCGCGCGCGAGGCCGACGGCCTCAGCCAGGAGGATCTCGCGAAGGAGCTGAACGAGAAGGCGAGCCTCATCCGGAAACTCGAACGCGGCTCGATGTTGCCGAGCGATAGCGTCCAGAGCAAGCTCGAACGCCGGCTCGATATCACGCTCACCGAGGGCGGCGTCGATGACACCGACTGGGAGGGTGGTTCCGCGAGCGGCGAGTACACCCTCGGCGACGTGGTGCAGCGAAAGGACTCCTGACCCCGCGTTCGGCACGGGTATCGCGAACGACCACGGCTCGCAAACCGCGAATATTCTGGATAGAGACCAACAACGCCGTCGAAAGCGGTGGTACGAGCCTCACGCGGCTCGACGATAGAGTAAAACGAGGACGACGATCAGCACGGCCTGGACAGCCTTGTCGACGTATCCGAGCGTGCCGAAATCGGGGGCGTTCACGACGTACCACACGACGATCTGTCCGGCGACGAAGGGGATGCCGAGCACGTAGAGGAGGGTACGACGGTAGTCGTAGAGCACTCCGACGATGCCGATCCCGAACCCCACCGCTGCGACGAGGAAGCTCAACCCGAGGGGGGAATCGATGAAGCTCACACCGAGATAGAGGTGGATGACGCCGGTGATCACCGCGAGAACGATCCCGACCGACCGGAGCGGAGCGCCGGCGAGCGAGCCGATCCCGGTGTCCATATCGGTGCTTGTTCCCATAGTACATGTTGTGGGCCTCCGGCCCGTAAACCTATCCTTCACTCGGGCAGCGACATCCACTGTCGCGCGGGTTCCGCGATCCTCGCCACGGCCGGGAAAAGAACGAGCTGGCGGCGGGGTTCGTGGGCGGCGAACGGCTTTTGTTGGCACATCACTCCATGCTATCATGAAGTGTTCGCTCGTGGGCGCGGGCTCGGTCGCGAGGGAGTACCTCGCGGGTATCGACGACACGTCGCTGTCGCTCGATGCCGTCTGTGACCACGACCGCGACCGCGCCGCAGCGGTCGCTGCTGCCCACGACGCGACCGCCTACGGTGACGTGGCGACGCTGCTCAACCATGAGTCGAGTCCGCTGATCGTGAACCTGACGAGCCACGCGGCCCACGCCAGCGTGACCCGGGCCGCCCTCGACGCCGATCGCCACGTCTTCAGCGAGAAACCGCTGGCGACCGACGCCGCGGTCGCGGCCGACCTCATCGCGTTGGCCGAACGGCGTGGTCTCGGCCTCGCCTGCGCCCCGATCAACCACCGGTGTGGCGCACAGCAGCGGGCCGCCACCATGCTGGCCGACGGCCGGACGGGGCCAGTGCGGATGGCGTCCGCCCACGCCCACGTCGGCCGGGTGACCGACTGGCACGACCGTCCGCAGTCGTTTTTCGAGGTGGGACCGCTGTACGACGGCGCGGTGTACCCACTCTCGCTGCTCGTCGCGTGGTTCGGCCCCGTCGAGCGCGTGCGGAGCGCCGACGCCGCCGCGCCGTGGCCGGATCGCTCGGAAGCGGTACCCCAGAAACCGACCCACGTCGAGGCAACGCTCTCGTTCGCGGCGGGGCCGCTGGTCCGGCTCACTGCGAGCCTCTACGTCCCACACCGGAGCCGCGAGTTCTACGGGCTCGAACTCCACGGCGACGACGGCTCGGTCTACCTCCGGGACGCCGGCGCGTTCGTCGACGGTGACGACCACGTGACGTTCGGCCGGGTCGGACGCGGGTACACGGCCGTCCCGCCACAGTCCCCCGCGGCGGACAGGGGCCACATCGACGGGCCGGCCCGGCTCGCGGCGGCCATTCGTGAGGGGCGCACGCCCCGGGAAAGCGCCCGCCGGGGCGCACACGTCGTCGCCGTGTGTAACGCGATCGAGGATGTGGCCGAAGGTGCTGGAGCCGACGGAGCCGTGATCGAAACTTGCGCCGAAGCGGTGGCTGGAACAGCTGCCAAAGCAGTGACCGGGACACCTGCCGATCGGAACGAGACGATCGAGGTCGACGGCGGCGGGACGGCCGCTCATCGGGACAACTCGGCCGCCCGTCGGGATGACTCGGCTGGCGGTCCGGACTTCGAAGCCTCGACGACTCGTCTGCCCACGCCCGTCGCCCAACCGGACCGCGCACGGACGGACGCGGCGATACGGCTCCCGCCGATCGGGTTCGGCTGTTCGCGCTACCGCGATGACGAGTACGTCGACCGGCGTGAATCGATCGCGACGGCGCTCGACGCGGGCTATCGGCTGCTTGACTCCGCCGAACTCTACGGCAACGAGGCGCGGATCGGCGAC